>NZ_JBYCLD010000484.1:0-16513 GCF_057473725.1 Mycobacterium sp. TH-M11
ATCGTTGCGAGGTCGAAGTGATCCACCAGAACCACCACCGTGTGATGCGGGTGCTTGACGACGTCCTGGGGCTCGGTCAACTGCATCTCCAAAACCGCCTTTTCACTGCGATATTGGCGATTGAGGCGCATCAGGGCGAACACCAGGATCGGGAATACCACGATTACCAGCCAGGCGCCTTCAGTGAACTTGGCGATCGCGAAGATCAACACCACCGTTGTCGCCAAGATCGCCGCAGACAGGTTGATCGCAAGCTTGCGACGCCAGCCCGGGTCGCGATGACCGAGGTGGTACTTCGTCATTCCGTAACCGCAAATTGAGAAACCCATGAAGACCCCCATGGCGTACAGCGGCACCACCGCGTCGACCGAGCCGTCGGTGACGATCACCAGAGCGGTCGAGACCACCGTCAGCACCAGAATCGCGTTGGAGAACACCAGTCGATGCCCGCGCTTCATCATCGGCCGGGGCAGGAAACTGTCCTCGGCGACGAAGCTGGTCAATGCTGGAAAGCCGTTGAAGCTGGTGTTGGCGCCGAAGAACAGGATCGTCGCACTCGCCGCCTGCAGCAGGGCGAACAAGATGTTGCCAATGGTGTCGCTGCCAAAGACCGCGCGAGCAATCTCGGACAGCATCGAAGGGTATCCAGCGGTGTAGGGAGTCGCGTGGGTGACGTGCGCCAGCCAGATAACTCCCAGCAGTAGGAATCCGAGCAGACAGGCCATCGTGGTGAGCGCCTTGCGGGCATTGGGCCCCTGCGGCCGGCGGAACACGTTGACCGCGTCGGCGATCGCCTCGACACCGGTCAACGACGTGCCACCGTTGGCGAACGCACGCAGCAAGACCAGGATGGTCGCGCCCATGACCAAGCCGTTGCCCTGATGCACCGGTACCGCCCCGACGATGTGCTCGGAGTCGTATTTGGGCAGGCTGCCGAAAATTTCTCGCACGACACCGGTCACGATCAGCGTTGTCATCATCGTCGCGAAGGCGTATACCGGAACCGCGAAGAGCCGGCCGGCCTCCTTGAGGCCGCGTAGGTTGCCGAACGCGATCAGCAGCAACGCTCCCACGGTGATCTCCAGGTGGTACGGCCCCAGACTGGGCGCGGCGGAAACCACCGCCACGGTGCCCGCCGAGCACTGGATGGCCACGGTAACCACGTAGTCGATCAGCAGAGCAGCCGACGATAGCTGCGCAATCCGTGGCCCAAAGTTCGCTCGGGCCACCACGTAGGAGCCCCCGCGCTGGGTGTAGACCATCACGACCTGGCGGTAGGACGCGGTGACCAGAGCCAGGATCAACAGGATCACACCGGCAAGCGGAAGGATCAGCGTGAATGCCGCCATCCCGGCCGCGGGTAGTAGCTCGATCAGGATCTGCTCGGGACCGTATGCCGTCGACGAGACCGGGTCCGGCGAAAGTGCGCCCAACGCAATGGGATTCGATAAACTCTCATGCTCGAGTTCTTCGTTGATCAGCGGCTTGCCGAGAAAAAACCGCTTCCATGCATCGCCGAAACTCGACGGGGCCTTGAGTTCGCCAGGTGTCTCTACCACAGTGATGCTCGTCCCCACCCTTACAGTAAGAATACTTACGCAATACTTACGCCCGTGAAGGGTAGCGGCTCTCGCCGGGATCGGCAGAACCAAGTCAGCACCGCCGGGGGCTATTTTGAGCCTTCTTCCAGGTCACCCTTCTCGGCTGTTCGACGCGAGATCAGGGCGCGGGTGCTGTGGCCTGCGTCTTCTCTGAGGTATCCGGCGAATGACCCGGACCGTCAACATCGCCGGCCTTGATCACCTGGACGACCCGGGACCCGACGTCGTAGGCCATAATCTGTGCGCTCGCGCCCGGGATTCGGCTGATCGCGCGGCCTATCATGTCCGCGGTCCGGTCGTGCAGCAATCGATCGGCGAGCGGCGAGTACATCCGGCGCGGCAGCAAGACCGTCATTGTTGCGTGCGGGTAATCGCGCTTGAGCTGCTCAACCAGTTCCCGAGCCGCTCGATTGAGGTTTCGATCCTCGCAGTCGACCATCCGCAATTCGACGTTCTGACCGAAGCGCGGCCATCGAACCTGTAGTCGGGCCGCCCGCGCGTCGTCCAACACAAAATGCACAGCCGTCAGTTCGTCGGCGTGCAGGCCCCGGGCGTAACGCAGTGCCTCGACCTGCGCGGGGTCGATGGAATCGATGAACAACAGCACCCGGTGTCGCGGGTGCCTGGTCAAATCCGGACGCTCTGCAAGCGCCAACTCAAGCACCGATGCCTCCGCGCGGTACTGCTTGTTGACCCTGACCAGGATGAACACCAGCGCGGGAAAAACCACCACGATCAGCCAAGCGCCTTCGGTGAACTTCGCCGTCGCGAAGATCAGCACCACCGTCGTCGACAAGATCCCAGCCGACAGGTTGATCGCCGCCTTGTAGCGCCAGCCGTTATGACGTTGTCTCAGATGGTATTTGGTCATTCCATAGCCGGTCATCGCGAAAGCGCTGAAGACACCCATAGCGAAGAGTGGCACCAACGCATTGACCGAGCCTCCGGTGGCCAGTAAAAGGACGACCGCCAGGGTCGTCAGCAGAATGATGGCGTTGGAAAAGACCAGCCGATGACCACGCTTCATCAACGGCCTGGGCAAGAAGCTGTCCTCGGCGACGAAGTTCGCGAGGGCGGGGAATCCGTTGAAGCTGGTGTTGGCCCCGTTGTAGAGGATCGCGGCACTGGCGGCCTGCAGCATGAAATACAGAACCTTGCCGATGAGCCCGTTGCCGAACACGGCGCGACCGATCTCGGAGAGCATCGACGGGTATCCCGCGGAATACGGCGCCGCGTGAGTCAGGTACGCCAACCACGCCACACCCGCGAGCAACAGCCCCAGGACCCAGGCCATGATGGTCAGCACCCGGCGCGCGTTAGGGCCCTCCGGTTTGCGAAACAGGTTGACGGTGTTGGAGATCGCCTCCACCCCGGTCAGCGACGAGCCGCCGTTGGCGAACGCCCGCAGGATCACCAGGATCGTCGCGCCCATCACCAGGCCGTTGCCCTGCTGGATCGGCACGACGCCGTCCATGTGTTGCGGGTCGTATAACGGCAGATTCCCGAGCACTTCACGAACTATGCCGACCACGATCATCAGCGTGAGCATGCCGATGAACCAGTACGTCGGCACCGCGAACGTTCGGCCCGCCTCGCGCAACCCGCGCAGGTTCGCGTAGCAGAAAATGAGCACCGCACCGACCGACATTTCCAGGCTGTAGGGGCCCAGCACCGGTATCGCCGACACCACCGCCACGGTGCCGGCCGCACACTGAATGGCCACGGTGACCACGTAGTCGATCAGGAGCGCCGCCGCCGCGATCTGCGCCACCCGGGGGCCGAAGTTCTCCCGGGCCACGATGTAAGAGCCGCCGGCCCGGGTGTAGGCCATCACGACTTGCCGATACGACGCGGAGACCAGCAGCAGGATCAGCAGGATTACACCGATCAACGGAAGCAGCAGCACAAACGCCGCCATCCCGGCGGCCGGCAGCAACTCGACCATGATCTGCTCGGGACCGTACGCCGTCGAGGAGATCGCATCCGGCGAAAGCGCGCCCAGGGCGACAGAATTCGACAGCTTCTCGTGCTGGAGTTCGTCGTTGATCAACGGCTTGCCGAGCACGACTCGCTTCCACACGTCAACAAACGACGGTGCAACCTGGTACTCGGCAGCCGGACGGGTCACACGCCATTCGTAACCCACGACAGCGCTTCGCGCCGGACCCAATACGGACCCAATACGGGCGCTGCCGCTATCCTTAACGGTATCTTGACAGCGACTGTATCGGCAGGTAGCGCCGTGAAGAAGGCGACGGAAACGTCGATATGGTGGCACGCGGCGCATGTGCCTTGAAATGATGTAGGCGTGACGGACGAGACAACGAACGGTTCCGGCCCCGAGCCGACGGCATCAGACCCTGCCACGGTCTTCTCCGCGCTGGCCGAAATCATCTACCAGGGCTCGGAGTCGAGCCAGATTTACGCAGCGATCTGTGTCGCGGCCACACTCGTGGTCGCCGGATGCGATCATGCGAGCCTGCTGGTGCGCCGCGATGGTCGCTACGTCACGGTAGGCGCCAGCGACAGCATCGCGCAGCGCATCGACGACATGGAGCGGGTGGCCGGAGACGGGCCGTGTGTCGACGCGATCGAGGAAGAGACGCCACAGATCGAAACCGACCTCACCACACCCACCCAGTGGCCACGCTTGGCGTCCCGGATCGTCGCCGAAACCCCGGTGCGCGGTGCGATGGGATTTCGCATTCTGGTGGACAAGCGCAAGACCGGAGCGCTCAACCTGTTCAGCGACCGGGCCGGCGTGTTCGACACAGAGGCGGCCGGGCAGGCCGTCGTGCTGGCCTCGTTCGCCAGCGTGGCAATCAACGCGGTCGCCCAGGGCGAGGACGTCTCGACCTTGCGCCGCGGGCTGCTCTCCAACCGGGAGATCGGTAAAGCCGTGGGAATGCTGATGATGCTGAACGGCGTCGACGAGCAAGAGGCGTTCAACAGCTTGCGCCGGTACTCGCAGGATCTGAACATCAAACTGGCCGACGTTGCACGCAGCGTGATCGAGAACCGCGGCAAACCGATATTCGGTGAGGACAACCGGGTTTAGCCCGGTATCGCGCTAATCGGGCAAACGAAGCTCGGGCTTTTCAACCTCTTCGATGTTGACGTCTTTGAACGTGACGACCCGCACCTGTTTGACGAACCGGGCCGGCCGGTACATGTCCCAGACCCACGCATCGGACAACCGCAGCTCGAAGTAGACCTCGCCGTCGGCATTGCGTGGAAACATCTCCACGCTGTTTGCCAGATAGAACCGGCGCTCGGTTTCCACCACGTAGCTGAACTGGCCCACGATGTCCTTGTATTCGCGGTACAGCGAGAGCTCCATCTCGGTTTCATACTTTTCGAGATCTTCGGCACTCATCAGCTCAACAGTCCTTCTCCGCCCCGTGGTTGATCGACCAGATCCATCTTTGCGCACTCGTCTTCACGCCGCTGATCCGGCTGGTCGTCGTCGCCCGGCAGGGACCCCGCACGGCGCACGTTGATGAACGAATACCGGTGCTGGGGGCACGGGCCCAACTCGGTCAGCGCGGCCGAATGCGCCGCGGTGCTGTAGCCCTTGTGCACCGCGAATCCGTAGCCCGGATGGTCCGCCTCCATCTCGACCATCAGCCGGTCGCGGCTGACTTTGGCCAGCACGCTGGCCGCGGCGATGCACGCGGCCGCTGCGTCACCACCGATCACCGGCAGCGACGGCACCGCCAAACCCGGAACCCGAAAGCCGTCACTGAGCACGTAGCCGGGGCGAATCGACAACCCGGCCACCGCGCGACGCATTCCTTCGATGTTGGCGGCGTGCACACCGCGCCGGTCGACGTCGGCCGACGGGATGAACACCACGTGATAAGCCAGCGCGTACCGCCGAATCAGCGGGAACAGCTTCTCCCGCGACTTCTCGGTGAGCTTCTTCGAATCATCCAGAGCGGCAAGGCTTTCCAGCCTGCCATGCCCCAGTACGCACGCCGCGACCACCAGCGGTCCGGCGCACGCGCCACGGCCGACTTCGTCCACACCGGCCACCGGTCCCAGACCGCTGCGGTACAGCGCGGACTCCAGGGTGCGCAGCCCCCGCGGACCTCCAGCTTTGCGGATGACCGCCCGAGGCGGCCAGGTGGTGGCCATCTTTACGGATTCTGCTGCGGGTTCACCGATCGCACAGCACCCCAGCGCGCGGGCGGCCAGACAATGAACCTCGCCTTGCCGATGACGTTGTCGACCGGCACCGTGCCGGCCATCGGGTCCCCGGTGCACAGCAGGCCCTTGATCGCGTCCGCAGGGGTGCTGGTGCAGTGCGCCCGCGAGTCCGCCGAGTGCGTGCGGTTGTCCCCCATCACCCACAGCCGCCCCGGCGGGACGTGGACGGGCCCGAACTCGGGCCCCAGGCAGGGGTAGATGGCCGGGTCGGCGTTCATCGTGGCCGGATCCAGATACGGCTCGTAGAGTCGCTTGCCGTCAACCGTGAGCCCGGTGTTGTTGCGGCACTGCACGGTTTGGTCGCCCACCGCGATGACGCGCTTGACCAAGTCGTTCTCGTCCGGCGGCACGAACCCGATGAACGACAGCGAATTCTGCAGCCAACGGATCGCGGAGTCGTGGGACCGAATCGACTTGTATCCGATGTTCCACGACGGCGGACCCTTGAACACGATGACGTCACCGGGGTGCGGCGAACTGAAATCGTAGGTCACCTTGTCCACCATGATCCGGTCGCCGACACAGCCCGGGCAGCCGTGCAGCGTGGGTTCCATCGACTCCGACGGGATCAGGTAGGGCCGGGCCACGAACGTCAGCATGACGTAGTACAACAGCAGCGCGATGACGGCCAGAACCACGGTTTCCCGGATAGCCCCGCGCTTCTTGTCGTCGTGATCGGTGTCGTCCGCATCCGCCGCCGGAGCGGGCGGCGGTGTTGTCACGACATCTGGCTCGGCCGGGCCGGAATCGGGTTGGCCTTCAGGCGAGTCGGTCGTGTCATTCACAGCTTCAGCGTAGTCAGCGCCACTGCGCGGTCCGGCAGAGCCGCCGCAGAAACGCCGACGGTACCGGAAATCAGCGCTTTTCCTTGATCTTGGCTTTCTTGCCGCGCAGCTCGCGCAGGTAGTAGAGCTTGGCGCGACGAACGTCACCGCGGGTCACGACCTCGATGTGATCGATATTGGGCGAGTGCACCGGGAAGGTCCGCTCGACGCCGACGCCGTAACTCTCCTTGCGGACGGTGAAGGTCTCCCGAACCCCGCCGCCCTGGCGGCGTAGCACCACGCCTTTGAAGACCTGGATGCGCTCTTTGGCGCCCTCAATGACCTTCACGTGCACGTTGATGGTGTCACCGGGGTGAAAGGCCGGGAGGTCATCGCGCAGCGACGTCTTGTCGACGAAGTCCAGGGTGTTCATGTCGGAGACACTTCCTTGCGGTCGCGGCCATGACTGCCGCTCGCCGCTGCAGGCGTGTGAGCAGGCAACTCAGCCGATGGGGTCGGACATCTGGGAGTCTCACAGGGGACGGAAGCGAGCCGAACGGCCGACAACCGCTGGAGACAACTGGTCAATTGTGCCAGATCGGGCCCACGCGGCGAAATCGTGGGCAAATGGTGGCGATCTCGGCGGTCCGTCGGTGTCACGCGCTGGGCGCGAGCGTGCGTGTCTGTACACGACACGCCGAGTTGCGCTGTACCAGCGGGCACGCTCGTCGGGAGCGACGGAACCGGGCGCTAGCGGCGGTCCCACAGGTCGGGTCTGCGTTCACGCGTCCGGTGCTCGCCGGCCTGCCGCCGCCACGCGGCCACGCGGGCGTGGTCGCCGGATAGCAGCACCTCGGGAACGTCGAGTCCCCGCCAGCTCGGCGGCCTGGTGTAGGACGGGCCCTCGAGCACCCCGTCGGAATGCGAATCGTCTTGGTGGGAAGCCGGATTGCCCAGCACGTTGGGCAACAGCCGCAGTACGGCCTCGATCATGACCAGCGCCGCCGCCTCGCCGCCCGGCAGCACGTAGTCACCAATGGACACCTCCTCCACCCGCATCCGCGTGGCCGCGTCCTCCGCGACCCGCTGGTCGATTCCCTCGTAACGGCCACAGGCGAACACCAGATGGGATTCGCCGCCCCACCGCTGCGCGGTGGACTGAGTGAACAATCGACCGGCCGGCGTCGGGATGACGAGAAGCGTTTCGCTCGAACAGATCTCATCGAGCGCTTCGCCCCACACTGGCGCCTTCATCACCATCCCGGGGCCGCCGCCATACGGGGAGTCGTCAACCGAATGGTGCACGTCGTAGGTCCACCGACGAAGGTCGTGCACGCCAAACTCGACGAGACCCGACTCGATGGCCTTGCCCGGCAACGACTGTCGCAGCGGCTCCAGATAAGACGGGAAGATCGTGACGACGTCGACTCTCATCTTC
Source organism: Mycobacterium sp. TH-M11 (assembly GCF_057473725.1). Classification (NCBI taxonomy): domain Bacteria; kingdom Bacillati; phylum Actinomycetota; class Actinomycetes; order Mycobacteriales; family Mycobacteriaceae; genus Mycobacterium; species Mycobacterium sp. TH-M11. Next base: position 8,013 of record NZ_JBYCLD010000484.1, read on the forward strand.
GCGCCCCTCAGTTCTCCAAGTCCAGCAGACCGTCGGGTGGATCGATTTCGACGACACCGTCCGCCAACGACACCGACGTCACGATCGCGCTGACGAACGGCACCAGCAATTCGGGGGCCTGCTCACGCTTGACCGCCAACAGCTCACCCGCCGCGGTGTGCAAAACCTCGGTGACAGTGCCTAATTCGAGGCCCGCCGTGGTCTGAACCCGCAAGCCTTCGAGTTGGTGATCGTAGTACGTATCGTCCTCGTCGATGGGCGGCAAATCCGTCGAGTCGACGACGAATACGCTGCCCCGCAGCGCGTCGGCTGCATCGCGGTCGGCCACACCGGACAGCCGCACCAGGAGGCGAACGCCGTGCGGGCGGACCGACTCCACGGTGTAGCTACGTTCGCGACGATCAGACCCCTTGGCGCGCAGCGTCGATCCCGGCGCGAAACGACGCGCGGGGTCGTCGGTGCGGACGTCGACGACGAGTTCACCAGTGATGCCGTGCGCTTTGACCACGCGCCCGACCATCAGCTCCACGCCGAGTTCTCCGCTACTGGTCGGTGTCCACTACGTCGACGCGAATGCCGCGACCACCGATGCCGGCGACCAGGGTGCGTAGCGCAGTCGCGGTACGTCCGCCGCGACCGATCACCTTGCCGAGATCTTCGGGGTGGACATGCACTTCGACGGTCCGGCCACGCCGGTTGGTGACCAGATCGACGCGCACATCGTCGGGGTTGTCGACGATTCCGCGGACCAGGTGTTCGACGGCGTCAACGACGACGGTGCTCATGGCCGCACTCAGCTCTCGGTCGCGGGTTCGGCCTGCTCGGCGACGGCGGCGTCAGCGGCCGGCGCGTCGGTGTCCTCGGCAGGTTTCGGCGCTTCGTCGGATTTGGCCGGTTTGTCGGCGGCTTTCTTCGCCGGCGCCTTCTTCTGCTTGGGCTTGGCGGCGTCGGTGTCGGGTCCACCGTCGGCGGCGGCCAGCGCCGCATTGAACAGCTCGAGCTTGGTCGGCTTGGGCTTGGCGACCTTCAACCGGCCCTCGGCACCGGGCAGGCCCTTGAACTTCTGCCAGTCGCCGGTGATCTTGAGCAGCTTGAGGACGGGCTCGGTCGGCTGGGCGCCCACCGACAGCCAGTACTGGGCACGCTCGGAGTCGACCTCGATCAGGCTCGGCTCTTCCTTCGGGTGATACCGGCCGATGACTTCGATCGCGCGGCCTTCGCGACGTGTCCGCGAATCGGCGACTGCGATGCGGTACTGCGGATTGCGGATCTTGCCGAGCCGGGTGAGCTTGATTTTTACAGCCATGGTGAAGCGACTTCTCCTCGAAAGTGTCACGCTGCAATTCAGCGATGCGGGCGGGGGTGCCCGGATCCGGTTTTGCCTCGCGTGTGTGACCGTCGAGCAAGCACCGCTGTGGCGGCGGGTCGCGCGACGGACAGCAGCCTATTGTGCCAGAACCCGTGCTTGAGTCCGAAATTCACGCCGACCGGGCGGGGTGCTACATGACTTTCTGGAAGCATTTGGTCTCGACACGACGCGTCATTCGCCAGCCGTCGGGGGTCCGGACGAATTCGTCGTCGTACCACAGTCCGCAGAACATGATCTGTTGGTCGGGACCGGAGCCCGCCGGCAAGACCATCGGGTTGAAGCAGATCGTCCGCGACGACGCGGTGTCTGCGTCGACGCGGACCGAGAAATTGCCCAGCATGTGCGCATACATCGGAAAGTTCGGCAGCACCTCGGCCAGCCACGCCTTGACCTGGGGATAGTGGCCTTCGATCCCGCCGAGGGCCGTGTAATCGATGTACGCGTCAGGGGTGAACACGGCGTCGAGATCATCGAAGCGCCGGGTGTCGATCGCGGTCGAGTAGTCCGTGATCAGCTGCTGGATTTCCAACCGGTCGGAGATTTCGGCGTGACTCAACATCACTCGATTGAACACCTGCCGGCCGGTGACGATGCTGCTTGCCCCTGCAAGCCGAGGAGGAGCCGGTAAGGTCCCTGCCCATGCGGATGCTGCTGGCCGCAATTGCGGCCGTTGTGACCTTTGCCGGCCCCAGCACGATGGCCTGGGCCGATGCCGGCGTACAGCCGGTCGGCTCGATGCCGATACCGGACGGCCCGGCGCAGACGTGGCTAGTGGCCGACCTCGACTCCGGCCTGGTGCTGGCCGCGCGGGACGAGAACCTCCGCCACCCACCGGCGAGCACTATCAAGGTGTTGCTGGCACTGGTGGCGCTCGATGAGCTGAGCCTGGATTCGACCGTCGTCGCCGATGCCGCCGACAGCCATGTCGAGTGCAGTTGCGTCGGGGTGAAAGCCGGTCACAGCTACACGGCGCGCCAACTTCTCGACGGACTGCTCCTGGTGTCCGGCAACGACGCGGCCAACACACTGGCCGACATGCTTGGCGGCATGGACGCGACAGTGGCCAAGATGAACGCCAAGGCTGTGTCACTCGGCGCGGTGAACACCCACGCCTCGACGCCGTCCGGCCTGGACGGGCCGGGTGGATCGGGCTGGTCGACGGCCCACGACCTCGCGGTCATCTTCCGCGCGGCCATGGCCAACCCGGTGTTTGCTCAGATCACCGCCGAGCCGTCGGCGATGTTCCCTGGTGATGGTGGAGAGCACCCTATCGTCAACCGCGACGAGCTGCTGACCCGCTATCCCGGCGCGATCGGCGGCAAGACGGGGTTCACCGACGCAGCACGCAAGACGTTCGTCGGCGCCGCAGCTCGCGCAGGACGCCGTCTGGTGGTAGCCATGATGTATGGGTTGGTGCGCGAAGGCGGACCGACTTACTGGGATCAGGCCGCGGGCCTACTCGACTGGGGCTTCGCGCTCAATCCGCAAACGGGAATAGGCACGCTGTAGGGAAAGTGTCCGTGATTTCGGCTAGTCTTTCCAGTGCCAGGGGCGCTCCATTGCGCAAGAGTTCAATGTGAGTGTCTACTGTGTCCCGTCGACACATGTCGACATCGTCCGTGGGTTGAGTCGACAGCCATTACCAACAATGTCTGCGTTGCGAAGCGTCAACGCGGGTGTCCGTGAGGAATGAGAGATCGATGATGGCCGACAACCAACACGCGGCAGCTGGTTCGCCACCACCGTCGGACAAAGACGCCTTCTACGCCCACGAAGCTGAGGTCGATGGGCTCGCGGTGGTGTCGGTTGGCGGAAGCGTGGACATGCTCACCGCCCCCGGGCTGTCCGAGGCCATCGGCGCCGCGCTGGCCAAGCGGCCCAAGGGCTTGATCGTCGACTTGTCCAAGGTCGAGTTTCTGGGTTCGGCCGGTATCAGCGTGCTGATGAAGGCCCGCGACACCCTGGGCGACGCCACCCCGTTCTGCGTGGTCGCCGACGGCCCGGCCACCCACCGGCCGCTCACGCTGCTGGGAATCAGTGAGCTGATGAGCCTGTGCCGCAGGCTGGACGACGCGGTCAGCATGCTCACCGACAGCTGACGATCAGGTCGGTAGGCCGATTCCGCTCAGCAGCGAAGACAGCAGGGCGATCCTCCGCGCCTCGATCTCGGGTTGAGGCAGCACTGCCCTCAACATCGCCGCCCCGTCGAAGGTGTTGGTCAGCAGTGCAACCAGCACCGGGAAGGTGTCCTCGGCGAGATCGTCGGCCCCGGGGAGTGCGCGCGCGGCATCGCAAATCTTGGTGGTGTACTGCTCGAGCACGAGTTGCAAGGTCGCGCTGAGCTTTTCGTCGGTGCGGGCGGCGATCATCAGTTCGTAGAGCACAGCGTTGGTGGCACTGCTGGTGATGTCACGCAGAATGGTCAGGCCCGCCTCGATCGCCGGCCGGTCTGACGGTATCGCCGCGACCTGCTTGGTGAACGAATCCAGTTGGCGCCGAAGCACTTCGTAGGCGGTGGCGGCCATGAAGTCGCCCATCGTGTCGAAGTGCCGAAACAGGGCACCGACCGACACCCCGGCGCGTTTGGTGATCACCGCGGCCGAGGCCCGCGCGTACCCGACTTCGATGATCGTCGCGATACTGGCCTCGAGCAGGCGCGCCACCGTCTCTTCGCGGCGCTGCTGCTGGGTCCGTGCCATCGTGGCGACCTACGCGCTCGCATCGGCGAGTTGCCGATGCCGGGCGCCCGCCCGCAGGTAGCGGCCGGACTTCACCGTTGTCCCGTAGCCTTCCCGGAATTCGCCGGCGCGGAACACCACCGCGCCGCCCACACCGGTCGCGACGACGGCGTCGTCGTTGCGATTGACCATGCGGCTCAGATCGCCGTAGAACGGCACCTTTTCCTCGTGGTAGGCGTCCACCGACTCGTCCAGGCCGGCCGGGTCGATCACGACGAAGTCGGCGCGGTCGCCTTCGCGCAGGGTGCCGGCGTCCAGACCGAACCATTCGGCGACTTCACCGGTGAGGCGATACACGGCGCGCTCGATCGTGATGAACGGCCGACCTTGCTGGTAGGCGTCCAGCGTGCGCTTGAGGAATCGCACCGGGAAGTTGTAGAACGCCATGTTGCGCAGGTGCGCCCCGGCGTCGGAGAAACCGAGGTGGATGCTCGGGTCTGCCGCCAGCTTGTCAAGCTGCTTGGGTCGATGGTTGGCGACGATCGTCGTCCAGCGCACGTTGCGCTCACCGTTTTCCACCAGGACGTCGAGAAACGCGTCGAGCGGGTGGAGTTTGCGCTCGTCGGCGATCGCACCGAAGCTCTTGCCGATCAGCGACTTGTCCGGGCACTCGACGATGACCGCGTCGTGAAAGTCCTTGTGCCACAGTGATGGTCCGAGCTTGACGCGGTCGAACTGGCGGCGGAAGCGGCGACGATACTCCTCGTCGGCCAGCAATTCGTTGCGCTCTAACTGGTCTCGCAGATGCAGCGCTGCGGTGCCCGCGCCGAACTCTTCGAAGACCGGCAGGTCGATGCCGTCGGAGTACAGCTCGAACGGCACCGGAAGGTGCTGAAAACGCACCTTGGAGCGCAGCAGGAAGTTCATCAGGCGGGTACCCCGGCCGAAGACGTGCACGGCCAGCGGCATCGACTTGGCGTCAGCGGACACCAGCAAGCTCATCCGAACCGCCTTGCGCAGCCCCAACAGTGGGCTGCTCGCGAGGAAGAACAGCAGCGCCGACTCGGCCTTGGCGACATTAGGCGCGCTCTGCAAAATGCGGCCGCGCTTGCGCAAGACCTTGATCAGCTTGCGGCGTTCGCGCCAGGTCGCGAACGTGGACGGCAGTGCGCGCGAGCGGAACCGGTCACCGTCGAGCTTGTCGATTGCCGCGTCCATCCCCGACATGCCGAGCATCCCGGCTTTGAGTGCGTCGTCAAGCAGGGTCGCCATCGTGTTGAGCTCGGCGTCGGTGGGCTGGATATCGGGGGTGGTGGCGCGTTCGAGGCCCAGCACCGCGGTCCGCAGGTCCGAATGGCCAAGCAGCGAGCTCACATTCGGCCCGAGCGGCAGATCGTCGATGGCCTTGACGTACTCGGCGGGTGTCGACCAGGTCTTGTTCTGCAAGGCGCCGAGAACGAACTTGCGGGGCACCGCCTCGACCCGGCTGAACAGGTCGGCGGCGTCATCAGCGTCGGCGTAAACCGTCGACAGCGAGCACATGCCCAGCAGCACGGTGGTGACCCCGTGCCGCACCGACTCGCGCAACCCGGGGTCGAGCAGCACCTCGGCGTCGTAGTGGGTGTGCACGTCGACGAATCCGGGGACGACCCACTTGCCCTTGGCGTCGATGACCTCCGGGCAGCCGGTCTCATCCAAGCGGTCGGACTCGGCCCCGGAGACAATTGTGGCCACCACTCCCCCGCGAATGCCCAGCGTACGGGTCTGTGGCGCACTTCCGGTGCCGTCAAACCACAATCCGTCTCGAATGATCACGTCGTAGCTCATGTGCGCCGCTCCTCCACATCGTTGGGGTGATGCGAATCTAACATAGAGAGTAAGTACTCGCAATCTTTCTTCGTCCGGCCAGCACGGACCCGCCCAGGTTGGTGTGGTTGGACGAGTGGTGCCGCTGCGACATTGCCGAGCAGGAACCGTTTACGAGGCGGAGATGGCCTCGCCGATTCCATGTCGTCGCTGAGCCGGTCGGCTTCGGTTGGCGCCAGTGCCTCCCGGTGCGCTTCTGAATGCCTCCGAACATGGCAGCCCGATCAGTGCGTCGTTGCCTCAACAAGACGACGTGGATCGCGCCCGTCGACATAGCCGATGAAAGGCGGGTAGAGCCCGTAACCGAGCATTGCCTGCAGACGGCGCGGGTACTGCGCGGCGACGGCAGGAGGCACCGCCAGCGTCATCGTCTCGATGGGTCGTACCCACGGCTCGCAGAACTGTGTGGTTATCCCGAGACGAGTCGTGTCGCCGACGTTGGCGCCGCCACGATGGTAGGTGGTGCCCAAAAACACCGCGACCGAGCCGGCGCTCATCTCGATCGTGCGGATCCGCGAGTCGAACTCGTCTACCGGCCCGCCTCCCCACCAATGGCTGCCCGGCAGGATTTCGGTCGCGCCGTTGGTGGAGGTGAAATCATCGAGCGCCCACACAGCAGACACCCCAAGGTGTTGGCGCGGGCGCGGCAACGCGCAATGCCCGTCGTCGGGGTGCAACGACTGCGCCGTCTCGCCCGGATGGACATTGATCGCAATGTGGGCCGAGAGCAGATACGCCGGATGAAGAAGTTGCTCCAGCAACGCCGCCAGGTCGGGATGCGTTGCCAGAACTGCAGTTGAGGGAGCTTTGGCCAGTAGCGCGTAAACACGCTGGGACCGCAGGCCCTCGAAGTCGTTGCGACCGAACGGCGCCGACGTCAGCAACGGCGTCATCTCGTCGCGAATTAATTCGACGTCACAATCGCCCAGTACGTTGTCAAGCACCACGTAACCCTGCGATTGGAGCTGCGTGAGCGCGGAGCTCATGGCGGTCAACGGGATTCCTGCGCCGTTGCGCTGAGCGCCACGTCGGATCCGTTCTGCGCCAGCATGAGTGCGACGAAGCGGTACAACGCCAGCAGCGAGATGAATCCGAACATGAAAAGGGTGACGCTGCCGACGGACTCGTTGACCGGATTGAGGAATAGCGCGAACGCGTATGACCCGATGACCAGGATGGGTGCAGTGTCAACCCAGCTGAGTGGGCGTACCGATGACCAGGCCAGCGCGTCCTTTCCCAGGGTGGGGATGAGCACGAATGAGATGACCATGGTGACGACGAAGCCCCAGACCGTCCATCCCAACGGTAGCGCCGGATCGCCGAAGAACGAGTCCTGCGGGGGCAGTGCGCGGGACTTGCCGACCCACTCGTATACACCGACCTTGGTGCAAAAACCGTTGGCAAGAAAAGCGATCCAGGCGTGCAGCATCCCGTAGAGCACGCAGCGCCATACCACCTGCCAAGGCCGCAACGTATGCGGATTCACCACGATCTTCCCGTCGAGCACCATATTGACGATCACGTAGACCGGCCATAACAGCGCCGTCATCCCGATTGGAACAATCAGGGGAACGCTTCCGATATGGGGACCCAGCATCGGTAAGTGGCCGTAGCGCAGATCGCCCCAAATGAACCCGCCGAACGTGATGTTGGCCTGTTCGAACGCCCACTCCACCACCGTCGCGATGAGGAAGTACGCCGAAGCGAGTTTCACGCCCAGGTGTTTGAGCATGTGCCCGAACACCGCCACCACAAGCGCGAGCGACGTGATGGTCTGCGGGATCACCGGCAAGCCTGCGCCGCCAGTCGCTATCCCCGACCAGAGAGTCATCACGACCCAGACCACGCAGGCGATACCGAGAGCTATGTCGACCGGGTTGTTCTGCCGCGCTCCATTACTCGTACGGCCGTCGGCGCTCGCGATCATTGACCACCGTCCTTCCGATCATTGAGACACCGTGCGCTGGCGGCTCGTCAGTCGAATATAATTCTAGAATAAAGCACTAGTCAATGCCGCGCTTCCGGTATGATTTAGTGATGTCCACCGCCACGCAGACTGGCTCTCCGCGTCGCCGTGCCATCCTCGACGCTGCGCTCACGATCTTTCTCCAGAACGGGGTGGCGGGTACCACCATCGAGGCTCTGCACCGCGAATCGGGGGCCAGCGTGGGCAGCATCTACCACTTCTTCGGGAGCAAAGAGGGCGTCGCCGCCGAGCTGTACATCGCCACGCTCCGTGCATACTTTGAGTTCTATCTTGCTGCGCTGCAACGGAGTTCGACGGCACGCGGCGGGATCGCAGGGTCCGTCCTCGCCCACTTGGAGTGGGTCGCGTCAAACGAGATCCAGGCGCGGTATCTGTTTCATTGCCGAGAGTACGAGGTCATCGAGGAGTCTCGGCCGGCGATCTCCGCGTTGAACGAACAGTTCTACAGCGAGGCCAGCGCTTGGCTACAGCCACACGTGGAGAGGGGCCGCATCAAACCCCTGCCGCCCCGGTTGTGCCAAGCGCTCTGGATGGGACCCAGTGTCGAATATGCCAGGCTGTGGCTTGCGCGGACGACGGAGTTCGACGTCCTCGACGCAGC
>NZ_JBYCLD010000485.1:0-4539 GCF_057473725.1 Mycobacterium sp. TH-M11
CTGACGCTCGGCGTTCGGGTGGCGAGCGTGCAGAGAATGCCCGCCACGACGGCGTGTCGGTGGGCAAACACGCACGCTCGGGCGGGTTAGGCCCCAGTAGGTCAGGCCCCCGTAGGTCGGGCCCCGGGCAGGTTAGGCCCCCGTAGGTTAGGCCCCGGGCAGGTTAGGCCCCGCGCAGCTCGGTCAACCCGGCGGCGATCAGCGGCGCCACCGTCTCACCCACCCGGTCCGATGCGCCTTCAGCCTCGGCGGCACCCCCGGACATCCGCCGGCGGAAGTCGATGCCGGCCGCGATGATGGCCAGCTTGAAGTAGGCCAGGCCCATGTAGAAGTTCCAGTGCGACAAGGGTTGTCCGGAGATCTCGGAGTATTTGTGCGCCAGCTCGTCGGCAATCGGCAACTGCGGCGACGTCCAGGCCGCGTTGGTGTTGAGGATCAAGTCGAACGTCGGGTCGCGGTAGACGCACATCAGGGCCGCGTCGCTGAGCGGATCGCCCAGCGTGGACAGCTCCCAGTCGACGACGGCACGCACCTGGGTCGGGTCGTCGGCGTCGAGAATGGTGTTGTCGATCCGGTAGTCGCCGTGCACGATCGACGTGCGGCTCTGCTGCGGAACCGCCTCGGCCAGCGTCTTGTGCAGCCGCGCGACGTCAGCGTCACGGTTGTCGTCGGGCAGACGGACGTGTTCCCACTGCGAACCCCAGCGGCGAACCTGGCGTTCCAGATATCCGCTCGGCTTACCGAAATCGGCGAGGCCGACAGCCGCCGGGTCGACAGCGTGCAAATCGGCCAGCACCTTGATCAGCGCGTCAACACACCCGTCGATCACCTGCTGAGCGCCCATCGCCTGGAGTTCGGCCCGGCTGCGCACCACCTGTCCGGCAACGTAGTCGACCATCTGAAACGGTGCGCCGAGCACCGACTCGTCGGCACAGAGCGTGACCGCGCGGGCCACCGGGACGTCGGTGCCGGCCAGCCCGGCGACCACGGTGTACTCGCGCACCATGTCGTGCGCCGAGGGCGTCAGACCGTGCAGCGGCGGGCGACGCAGCACCCACCTCGACGAGTCGTCGGCGACCAGAAAGGTCAGGTTGGAGCGGCCGCCGGAAATGAGCTGCGCGGTCAACTCCCCGTCGCGGCTGATGCCGACCGATCGCAGGTGCTTGTCCAGCGCGGGGAGGTCGAGGCCGTCGAGCGTCACGGGATCTGTCTATCACCCGGTGGCTACCGCCGGTTTCTCGGCAGCAGGTCCCAGACGTGTTCGGTGCCGTTCACCGTCACCACGCTGGCCTGTCCGGACCGGGAGAACAGTAACCGCGTCACCGACACGTAGTCGATCGGGAACGACAAGATCCGCCGGGTGCCCAGGATCTCGTGCAACACCACGTTGATCACCCCGCCGTGGCTGAACACCACGACGGTGTCCTCGTGCGCGACGGTCGCAGCGACATTGTCGATGGCGGCCCGCACCCGCGCCCGGAACGCGTGCTCGTCGACGGTGCTGGGTAGCTGCCCCTGCGCCATCCGGGCCCACTCCTGGGGGTTTTCAGCCCGGATTTGTTCGATCGGGATGTAGACCGGCAGGTCGCGGTCGTACTCGGCGAAACGGTCGTCGATCTCGATGTCGAGCCCGCGTGCCGCCGCAACCGGCTCCGCGGTCTGCACAGCACGGCGCTGCGGACTGCTGATCACCCGGGCGATCGGGAATCGGGCCAGCGCCTCGGGCAGCCGCGCCACCTGCTCGCGCCCCTCGTCGGAGAGGTCCGGGTCGGCACGCCCTTGGTTCGCGGGCCCGGGCTGGCTGCGCAGCGGTAGCGCGTGCCGGACCAGAAGCAACTGCATCGCCACAGCTTTTCACGGGCCCACGGCCCGTGCCACGGCGGCGGAGAATACTATTCTCTCTGACTGAGATCGAGGTGTGCAGGTGCTGGACGACGAAATTCTCGGACGTTGGCTTGACGACAACGACGCTCCCGGTGACGGCGAAAAGCCGCGCCTGGAGCCATTGTCCGGCGGCTCGCAAAACACGCTGTATCTGATCCACCGCGGCGAGGAGCGCATGGTGCTCCGGATGCCCGGCGACCGCGCCGACGCCGCCCGCATCGACGGGTTGCTCCGCGAGATCCGACTGGTCCGAGCGCTGGGCGGGACCGATGTCCCGCACGCCGAGTTGATCGCCGACGACGACGGCCACCTGTTCGGCAGGCCGTTCTACGTGATGCGGGCAATCGACGGCTGGAGCCCGATGGACGGCGGCTGGGCGGCGCCGTTCGACAACGACCTGACCGCCCGGCGCGACCTGGCCTTCCAACTAGTCGAGGGCGCCGCCAAGCTGGGGCGCGTCGATTGGCGGGCGCAGGGACTGGCGGGCTTCGGCCGGCCGGAGGGATTCCACGAGCGGCAGGTCGATCGGTGGCTGGCCTTCCTGGACCGCTACCGGGTACGCGAGCTGCCTGGCCTCGACGACGCCGCGAATTGGTTGCGCGCCAACCGGCCCGCCCACTACACCCCGGGCATCATGCACGGCGACTACCAGTTCGCCAACGTGATGTTCGCCCATGGCAGCCCGGCCCGGCTGGCCGCGATCGTGGACTGGGAGATGACGACGATCGGCGATCCGCTGCTGGATCTGGCCTGGTGCCTGTTGGGCTACGACGGCGAAAACCCCAGGGAAGACGGCTTTTATCTCGACATGGCGGGGATGCCGACGCGTAGCGAGCTGCTCGAGCACTACGAGCAGGTCAGCGGGCTGCCGACAAGCAGCATCGACTACTACCTGGTGCTGGCCAACTGGAAGCTCGGCATCGTGCTGGAAAAGACCTACGCTGCTGGGGTGCGCAGCGGCAAGGTCGAGCGTGCGATCCAGGACGCGTTCGGGGTGATGGTCCCGCAACTGATCGCCACCGCGGCCGGGTTGGCCGGATCACTGAGATGAGGTACGCCGAAAAGCTTTTCGACCTGACCGGCCAGGTCGCGCTGATCACCGGCGGCAGTCGCGGGCTGGGGCGGGAAATGGCGTTCGGGATGGCGCGCTGCGGCGCCGACGTGGTGATCGCCAGCCGCAAGATGGAGAACTGTATCGCCGTCGCTGAGCAGATCGAGAGCGAGACCGGTCGCGCGGCTATGCCGTATCAGGTGCACGCCGGTCGCTGGGATCAACTCGACGGCCTCGTCGACGCGGTTTACCAAAGGTTCGGCAAGGTCGACACGTTGATCAACAACGCGGGCATGTCGCCGGTCTACGACACGCTGACCGGCGTCACGGAGAAGCTGTTCGACGCGGTGGTGAACCTCAACCTCAAGGGCCCATTTCGATTGTCCGCGTTGGTCGGTGAGCGGATGGTCGCCGCGGGCCGTGGCTCTATCATCAATGTGAGCACGTCCGGCTCGCTACGCCCGACGCCCGACATCATCCCGTACGCGTCGTCGAAGGCCGGCCTCAACGCGATGACCGAGGGCTTGGCCCGCGCGCTCGGCCCAGCGGTCCGCGTCAACACGTTGATGGCCGGACCGTTTCTCACCGACGTCAGCAAGTCCTGGAACATCGAGGCAGCCCAGCGCAATCCGTTCGCCGGCCTATCGTTGCAGCGAGCCGGGGAGCCCGCTGAAATCGTGGGCGCCGCTTTGTTTTTGGCATCCGACGCATCCAGCTTCACCACCGGCTCGATCCTGCGGGCCGACGGCGGCATCCCCTGATAGGAGATTTGGACATGGCATGGGACTTTTCCACCGAACCAGAATTCCAGCAGAAGCTCGACTGGATACGCGAATTCGTCCGCGACGAAGTCGAACCACTGGAGGTGCTGTTCCCCGGTTGTGAGTTCCTGCCGCTGAACGAGCAGCGGCGCGCGGTCGTCGACCCGCTCAAACAACAGGTCCGCGAGCACGGCCTGTGGGCACCGCACCTCGGCCCGGAACTCGGCGGCCAGGGCTTCGGCGCGGTGAAGCTGACGCTGATCAACGAGATTCTGGGTCGCAGCCCGTGGGCGCCCATCGTGTTCGGCACGCAGGCACCCGACACGGGAAACGCCGAGATCATCGCCCGCTTCGGCACCCCGGAGCAGAAAGACCGCTACCTGTCCGGTCTGCTGTCCGGAGAGATCTTCTCCTGCTTCTCGATGACCGAGCCGCAGGGCGGCGCCGACCCCCGGGTCTTCACGACCTGCGCTGTCCGCGATGGTGATGACTGGGTGATCACCGGCCGAAAGTACTTCTCCAGCAACGCGTCCGTCGCGTCGTTCTTCATCGTCGTCGCGATCACCAACCCCGATGTCGCCGTGCACCACGGTGCCTCGACATTCCTGATTCCAGCCGAAACCCCGGGCCTGACCGTCGAGGCCAACCATCATCTGGTGGGCGCCGACCCCCACGAACCGGGTCATTCGCTGGTGCACTACGACGACGTCCGGGTGCCGTCAACGGCATTGCTCGGCGAGCCTGGTCAGGGCTTCCTGATCCTGCAGACCCGCCTGGCCGGCGGTCGGCTGCATCACGCGATGCGCTCGATCGGCATGGCGCAGCGCACAGTCGAGATGATGG
>NZ_JBYCLD010000486.1:0-2134 GCF_057473725.1 Mycobacterium sp. TH-M11
GCCGCATGCTCGGCCTCGACGTCGACGTCAGCCCACCATTCGAGATGGACAACCGCTCCAAGCGAAGCATCGTGATCGACCTGACCACCGACCACGGCCGCGAGACCGCGTTCGAATTGATCACTGGCGCAGATGTTTTCATCACCAACCTGCGGCCCGGCGCGCTGCGCCGGCTCGGGCTTGACTACGAATCGCTGGCCCCGGACCATCCTCGACTGGTCTACGGGCTGATCACCGGCTACGGCGAAACCGGCCCGGACGCCGACCGGGCGGCCTACGACGTCGCCGCATTCTGGGCCCGCGGTGGGCTGGCGTACCTGCTCACCCGGCCCGGTGAGACGCCGCCGTTCCAGCGCGGCGGGATGGGCGATCATTCCGCCGGCATGACACTGGCCGCGGCGGTCTGCGCGGCGCTGGTGGCCCGCGACCGCACCGGGAACGGACAGCTGGTCAGCACATCGCTGTACCGCCAGGGCGCCTACACCGTCAGCTTCGACCTGAACACCTACCTGATGTCGGGGCAGCCGATCGCGATCGGGCAGCGCGAGAAGATGTTCAACCCGTGCATGAACAACTACGCCACCGCCGACGGCCATCGGTTCTGGATCGTCGGGCTGGAGGCCGACCGGCACTGGCCGCCGCTGTGTCGCGCGGTCGGCAAGGCGGAGTGGCTGGATGATCCCCGGTTCCTGGACGCGCGCTCCCGCGCGATCAACGCCGTCGAGCTGATCGCCGCGCTGGACCAGATCTTCGTGACCAAGACGCTCGGCGAGTGGGCAGAGATCTTCGCGCGCGAACCGGACTTTTTCTGGTCACCGGTCAACAGCATCGAAGACGTCGTCGCCGACGAGCAGTTCCACGCCGCCGGTGGCGTGGTCGACGTGCCGGACGGACCCGCGGTCATACCGATGGTTGCGACCCCTGCTGATTTCCACGGCACGCCGTGGGTGCCCCGCTCGCCCGCGCCGCAGCTCGGCCAGCACACCGACGAAATACTCGGCGAGCTCAGGGCGCGACGCAAGATTTGATCTCATCGCACCTTTACAGATTCGCCAAGAAGTGTCACGCTGGGTCGGCCGGGTCATCGACGACGCGTGAAGGGATGCGATGAACACCTCGGAGAATCGGCGCTCGCACACCCACGACGGATCGGTCGGCTATCGACTCGACGTCGTGGCTTCCAGCGCCGCGGACGTCGTGGGCTCGATCGGCGGCTGGCTGTATGACCGGGTGTGCGCAGGCTGGGACGTCCACGTGCTGTTGGCGCAGCAGTGTGACCATCGCCCGCTGCAGATCCTCGGCATGCACGCCGTCGAACTCGACCCGCACGCCCTGGCCGTGAGCGCCGGATGCGCGGCCCGGGGTCTTGCGGTCAGCGCCGACATGTTCGCCGGCGATCCGCGGGTCCGGCACGAAGTGCTGGCGGCTCTGGACCGCTGGATGACCGAAGTGACTCTCTGGCAAGATGATTGGCCGCTGAACGTCGGACACCGGACCGCCGCGGTACAGCATGTGCTCTCCGCGGCGGCGCGCGCTTTCAAACGCCATGCGCTGCAAGCCGCCGGTGTCCCGGGCGAGGTCGGCCCGACCGAGACGTTGCGTAGCGACATGAAGGCGTCGTGGCCGGTCGATTCCGAACTGATCCCCGTGGGCTGACGCGCACGTACCGCACCCGCACGCTGCTGTATCTGCACGAGGCGACACGCGGACCGATTTGCCAACGGCGTTCATCACCTGCTCACCCTTTCGCAGCAATCACATCTGCCACGCGGGTCACCGACGTGAGTCGGTACCCGATGTGCCCGCCTTCGAGCGAATTCGATCGGGGCGCGGCACGAATTCGCTCGAAGGTGGGCAAGTCGGATACCCCGCCGGCCGGAGGCTGGTGAGACTGCTGTGATCAAGCGGCGGACTCAGAAGGTGATCAACTGCCGGACCGCAAGGCCGTCGGCCAGGTTGTCCATCGCGGAGTTGATGTCCTCGAGCGTGATTCGCGATGACACCAGTGACTCCACCGGCAACCGGCCCGATCGCCACAGCTCGACGAACTTCGGGATGTCGCGATCCGGCACCGCCGATCCGAGGTAGCTGCCGATCAGCGACCGGCCTTCGGCGACAAAACCCAACGGCGACA
>NZ_JBYCLD010000487.1:0-1683 GCF_057473725.1 Mycobacterium sp. TH-M11
GCGCCTCGGCGCGCAAGCCGACCGGGGTGACCTTCAGAGACGGCGCAGGGGCGGTCATAGGAAAATAGTAACGGCGGTGACGGGGCTGGATTCGCACCTTCGCGCCTGACCTCGCCGTCAGGCGTCGGGATATTTGCTATACAAAAATTCTGCCCAATTCAGGAATTTATGGGCGGTAGCTGGTCGGTGAACGTCGCACAGGGCTAGACCTCGCGCACGCTTTCCACAACCGTCCGGGCTGCCGCGCGCAAGGCGGGTGTTGAGTTCGGGACGGGTGGGCGCGGCGGGCGCGTTCAGCTTGCATGGTCAGGTCGCCAATCCAACGCCCACGGAACCATCTGGGGTGCGATTGAAGCCAAGGGCATGGAGTTAGAGGGCTCGACGGCCTACCGGTTCCGCCTCGGCGTAACCACAACGCAGTTGGCTGAAATCCTCTGGCGTGGTGCTGGCTGGCCGCCGCACTGGGGCACGTACATACTGCACAATCGGCGCCCTGAGCACGCGGTGAAACAGAACTCGGTGCGGCTGCGACTGGCAAGCCACAGCAGCGAAGTTCTCGGCGGCTACATTCAGATTGCAGGGATCGAGTTTCTCATCTCCTTCGAAATGCCTCCTGCGCCAAGGGCTTACCGACCCTGCGGCATGACTATCCAGCGAGTCGGTTTCCCCCTTCGCGGCTGGAAGATGTCGCCTTCGCCTGGCCCGAGCTCGGCCACTCCATCATCAATGTGGTCAGTCAAGTACCACCGAACGTGGACTTCTCTAAGCCGCCGACTCCTTACGCCGCCGGCATGGCCAGCCAGCAGGTGCCCGGCTCGTTGAGCGTGAGCAGCGGACAGCAGCAGGAAACTCCATGGGCGAATAATGCGTGCTAGCGGCCGTTGCCCGTTGGTCGTGTTCGCCCCAACTGAAGTCGCGGAGACGCGACCCCAACGCGCTGGACATGTACGCCCGCATCGCTGATGGTCCCGGTAGTAGATCCTCGAGCGGGATCACTTCCGTGTCGTCGAAGTGGAAGTAGATGACGTCGAGGCCGTGGCAGAGTGGACCACGTCGGGGTCGACGGTATAGCGGATCATCGCACCGACCGCTTCTGCGTAACGATTGATGGTGGCCATCGTCGGATTAGTGCCCCCCGACTCGAAGCGGGCCACAACACTGCGATCGACCCCCATTTTTCGGGCGACTTCTGCCGGCTTGAGGCCGAATCGGTGACGCGCAGCAATCAGTTCGCGGATCAGATGGTTTTCTGAGCGTGCAAGATCGATGCTGAGTCTGTCATCGGCTGACAGCTCGTCCATGATGCCCATTCGTCAGGCTCCTCCTACCCGCGAGCCACGGCATGGGTTTACCGCGGAATTCAAACGCTTTGACCCGGTCGCCGACGGGTGCACTGTAGTCGTGGCCATGGGCGTCAAAGGGCAGCCAGTGCTGAGCCGCTACAACGGCAACGGTGTTCATCCGCACCGCACCGGACCTACATCGGCGGCTCACCCGTGAAGCCGCCGAGCGGGGTGTGTCGGTGAACCAGTGGGCGGTCCATGGCCACGAGTATTCCCCTGCGCGACAAGGGATTACAGTTGCATAGGGCCACATCCCCTGGTCAGGCGGTGCCCTCTAGGGAACCACCGGTACCACCACAATCCGGCGGTTGGCGCTGTGCCAGAACGCGTCCAGGGCGGC
>NZ_JBYCLD010000488.1:0-2389 GCF_057473725.1 Mycobacterium sp. TH-M11
CGCCGGTTCGACCGTTCGATCGGCTACTTCTGGAGCGCCACCCACCAGCAGATCTACCGCACGCTACGCACGATGGAGGCCGACGGCTGGGTGTCGGCGACGGCGGTCGAGCAGCAGGGACGGCCGGACAAGAAGGTCTACACGGTGTCCGACGCCGGGCGCGCCGAATTGGCCCGCTGGATCGGCGCGCCGCTGGCCAGCACCAGTTCAGGGCACGGCGGCTCGCGCGAGCTAGCCGTCAAGCTGCGCGGCGCGGCCTACGGCGACCGGCGCGCATTGCTCGAGCAGGTGGTCGCCTTTCGCGCCGCACGTGCCCAATTGCTGGACACCTACCGGGGATTCGAGGAAAAGCAATTCCCCCATCCGGCGTCGTTGCGCGGCAGCGCATTACATCAGCACTTGGTGCTACGCGGCGGGATTCGTACCGAAGAGGGCACCATCGAGTGGCTCGACGAAATAATCGCGGCGCTACCAGAGCCGCCCGGGCAGGAGGACCGATGAACTACCCAAACCTGTTGTCCCCGTTGGATCTCGGCTTCACAACGCTGCGCAACCGGGTGATCATGGGCTCGATGCACACCGGCCTGGAGGATCGTCCTCGCAACACCGACCGGCTCGCCGAGTACTTCGCCGAACGCGCACACGGCGGCGTCGGCCTGATCATCACCGGCGGCTACGCACCCAACCGGACCGGTTGGCTGCTGCCGTTCGCCGCGGATCTGACCTCCTCGGCACAGGCCCGCCGCCATCGGCGTATCACCTCGGCGGTGCACGACGCCGGCGGCAAGATACTGCTGCAGATCCTGCATGCCGGACGCTATGCCTACCATCCGCTGTCGGTCAGCGCATCGTCGATCAAAGCTCCCATCAACCCCTTTCGGCCGCGACGACTGTCCTCGGCCGGTGTAGGGGCCACCATCGACGACTACGCCCGTTGCGCCCAGCTGGCCCGTGAAGGGGGCTACGACGGTGTCGAAATCATGGGCAGCGAAGGGTATCTCGTCAACCAATTCCTGGCGCCGCGCACCAACAAACGCAACGACGCCTGGGGCGGTACCGCCGAGAAGCGTCGCCGCTTTCCCGTCGAGATCGTGCGGCAAGCCCGCGCCGCGACCGGGGACGATTTCATCATCTGCTACCGGATGTCGATGGCCGACTACGTCGAGGGCGGCCAGAGCTGGGACGACATCCTTACGCTCGCAGCCGAAGTCGAGGCCGCCGGGGCCACTATCATCAACTCCGGGTTCGGCTGGCACGAGGCCCGAGTGCCCACCATTGTCACCTCGGTGCCGGGCAACGCCTTCGTCGACATCAGCCACGCCGTCGCCGGGCACGTCGACATTCCCGTGGTGGCATCCAACCGGATCAACATGCCGCAGGCGGCCGAGCAGATTCTGGCCGACACCGATGTGCAGCTGATCTCGATGGCACGGCCATTGCTGGCCGACCCGGAATGGGTGCTCAAGGCACAAGCTGCCCGCGACGACGAGATCAACACCTGCATCGCCTGCAATCAGGCCTGTCTGGACCACGCGTTCGCGCACAAGACGGTGTCGTGTCTGCTCAACCCAAGAGCCGGCCGCGAGACACAGCTGGTGCTGTCCCCCACCCGGCGCACACGGTCGATCGCGGTCGTCGGGGCCGGGCCGGCCGGGCTGGCCGCCGCGGTCAACGCCGCCGGCCGCGGCCACCACGTGACGCTGTTCGAAGCGAACGACTACATCGGCGGCCAATTCGACATGGCACGCCGGATTCCGGGCAAAGAGGAATTCAACGAAACCATCCGGTATTTCACGACGATGCTGCGCGTCAACGGCGTGGACGTGCGCCTCGGCACCCGGGCGTCGGCCGCCGATCTGACCGGCTACGACCACGTCGTGCTGGCCACCGGTGTGACGCCGCGCATTCCGGACATCCCCGGCATCGACCATCCGATGGTGTTGACCTACGGCGAGGCGATCACCGGCGTCAAGCCGCTCGGCAAGAGTGTCGCGGTGATCGGCGCCGGTGGAATCGGCTTCGACGTCAGCGAATTCCTGGTCACCGACTCCTCGCCGACGCTTAATCTCAAAGACTGGAAGGCCGAGTGGGGCGCCGCCGACCCCTGGGAGGCGCCGGGCGCGTTGATCGCTCCGATCCCCGCACCGCCGGCGCGCGAGGTGTATCTGCTGCAGCGCTCCAGCGGACCTCAGGGTAAAGGGCTGGGCAAGACCAGCGGCTGGGTGCATCGGGCATCGCTGAAAGCCAAAGGTGTGCAACAACTTTCCGGGGTCAACTACGAACGGATCGGCGACGACGGTCTGCACATCAGCTTCGGCGCCAAGCGGGAACGCCCGCAGTTGCTCGACGTGGACAACATCGTGGTCTGCGCCGGCCAAGAGCCGGTGCG
>NZ_JBYCLD010000489.1:0-2677 GCF_057473725.1 Mycobacterium sp. TH-M11
CGGCCATCGCCACCCGCGACTACCAGGACGTGCATCACGACCGGGACAAGGCGCAGGCCAAGGGATCCAAGGACATCTTCGTCAACATCCTCACCGATACCGGCCTGGTGCAGCGCTACATCACCGACTGGGCCGGACCTTCGGCGTTCATCAAGTCGATCGGATTGCGCCTCGGTGTGCCGTGGTACGCCTATGACACGGTGACGTTCAGGGGCGAGGTGACCGCCGTCGTCGACGGGTTGATTACGTTGAAAATCGTTGGCAGCAATAGCCTTGGCGATCACGTCATAGCGAACGCCACTTTGACCATCGGAGCCGCGTGATGTTGTCCGGCAAGGCCGCGATCGCCGGCATCGGCGCTACGGACTTCTCCAAGAACTCTGGGCGCAGCGAACTGCGGTTGGCTGCCGAGGCGGTCCTCGATGCCCTCGACGACGCGGGTCTGACGCCGGCCGACGTCGACGGCATGGTCACGTTCACGATGGACTCCAACACCGAGGTGGCCATCGCCCGGGCCACCGGCATCGGCGACCTGACGTTCTTCTCCAAGATCCACCACGGCGGCGGCGCGGCGTGCGCGACTGTCCAGCAGGCAGCCATCGCGGTCGCTACCGGCGTCGCGGATTGCGTTGTGGCATATCGTGCTTTCAACGAGCGCTCGGGTATGCGGTTCGGTCAGGTGCAGACCCGGCTGGTGGAGAACGCCGACTCGACCGGCGTGGACAACTCGTTCTCCTACCCGCACGGCCTGTCGACACCTGCTGCACAGGTCGCGATGATCGCCAAGCGGTATATGCACCTGTCGGGGGCGACCAGCCGCGACTTCGGGGCGATTTCGGTGGCCGATCGCAAGCACGCCGCCAAGAACCCCAAGGCGTACTTCTACGAGAAGCCGATAACCATTGAGGACCATCAGAATTCACGGTGGATCGCCGAGCCGCTGCGGCTGCTCGACTGTTGCCAGGAGACCGACGGCGCGGTGGCTCTCGTCATCGTCTCGGCAGAGCGGGCCAAGGATTTGAAGCATCGGCCGGCTGTTATCGAGGCCGCCGCGCAGGGCGCCAGCCCGGACCAATATTCGATGGTCAGCTATTACCGGCCGGAGCTCGACGGGTTGCCGGAGATGGGCTTGGTGGGCAGGCAACTGTGGTCGCAGTCGGGGTTGAAGCCGACCGATATCCAGACCGCGATCATCTACGACCACTTCACGCCGTTCACGCTGATTCAGTTGGAGGAGTTGGGGTTCTGCGGTTGGGGTGAAGCCAAGGATTTCATCGCCGATGGCGCGATCGAAATCGGTGGCCGCTTGCCGATTAATACCCACGGCGGGCAGCTCGGCGAGGCCTACATCCACGGCATGAACGGCATCGCCGAGGGTGTCCGCCAATTGCGCGGCACTTCGGTCAATCCCGTGCCCGACGTCGAACACGTGCTGGTGACCGCCGGCACCGGTGTGCCGACGTCCGGCCTGATCCTGGGCTAGGCGCTGGCCGCGAAACTGCGGCCTGCCGCGCTTTCGCGTTCGAGACTGCGGCCAGCCGCAGATTCGCCGACGTGTGCATGAGTGAAGTGACTACGGCGTCGCCGCCTGCGATCCTGCGGTCGTGCGGGAGCCATTCATCGGTAGCGAGGCGATCGCCGCGGGGGCATTGACCAAGTCACAGTTGGCTGCGCGATACCGTCGATTGTTCCCGGACGTCTACATCGACCGGAATGTCGCGGTCACAACTGAGTTACGTGCATGCGGAGGATGGCTCTGGACCGGCCGGCGAGGCGTGGTGGCGGGCTTCGCCGCGGCCGCTCTGCACGGCAGTAAGTGGGCCGACGACGCACGGGTCGTGGACCTGATTCACCAAAACTGGCGCAGCCCCGCTGGTATCCAGACGCATGCCGAGCGAATCGAGGACGACGAGGTCGTACTGGTAGCGGGAATCCCGGTCACCTCACCGGCACGGACGGCATTGGACTTCGGCTGCTGGTACCCAACCATGACTGCGGTCGCCGGGATCGACGCGTTGGCAGGAGCGGTCGAGATCAAAGCAGCCGATGTTGAGCTGTCGGCTCGCAGGTGCCCAGGGCGTAGAGGCGTGGCACGTGCCCGCCAAGCGATAGAGCTTTTCGACGCAGGCGCGCAATCGCCGAAAGAGTCCTGGCTGAGAGTCGTCCTGATCCAGGCGGGCCTACCGCGACCGCAGACGCAGATCCCGGTGCTGGATGAATTCGGGGATGCGCGGGCGTATCTCGATATGGGTTGGGCAGACCTCAAAGTCGCCGTCGAGTACGACGGAGAGCAACATCGCCAGGATCGTCGACAATACACCTGGGACATCAAGCGATTGGAAATGCTTGAGCGACTTGGGTGGATCGTCGTACGAGTGGTGGCTGGAGATCGCGCTGCCGAAGTCGTGCGGCGTGTTCGGGCGGCGTTGGCCCGTCGCGACTGCGTCCAGCCGCAGGCTCGACGCCGAGAACGCGGCTAGCCGCAGTCTGGAGGTGAAGGCAGTCTAGGCCGAGCCTAGACCGGGGTCAGCTCGACGCCGCTGAGCACGACCGCGTTGTCGCGGGCGGGCGCGGTGACGGCGGCAAGCAGGCGTCCGTCCTCTTTCCAGACCGAGGCCTTCAACGTCTCCCCGGGATAGGCGACACCGGCGAACCGGGCGCCGTAGGAGCCGACGGC
>NZ_JBYCLD010000490.1:0-7699 GCF_057473725.1 Mycobacterium sp. TH-M11
GACAAGAACTGTCGGCTTATCAGCCGTCTTCGCCGCTCCTCGGCCGTGAATTCACGCACGGGGCACTGACCGCGGGCTCAGTGACGGTCGTCGCGCATCGATTCGCGGATCTGGGCCAGCCGATCGGCGGCCGCCCGCTGCCTCGCCTCGAACTGCTCATCGACATCGCGGCCCTCGGGGGTATCGGCATCCAATTCGGTTGCCCCGATTGATGTCTCGTAGCGCGACTCGATCTTTTCCCGAACGGAGTCGAATGTCGGTACCCCGGAGCTGGTGTAGCCGTTGTCGGCGTCGGGGGCGGTACCTTCGGGCTGTTCGGCCATGCACCTACCGTACCCGTGTCATCGACCGACCGGCTCGGCGTGCGGAGTCGGCGCCGATGGCCACGATGGCGGCGACGGGATCCGCGGCACATTCGGTGTTCCCAACCGACCCGCCAACCATGGCAGCGCCGCGGCGAAGGCGCTGCCGGCGAACGGCCAGTCGTGGTTTCCCGACTGTGCGACGATCGTGCAGTCGATGCCGTTGGCGCGGCCCAGGTCGCACAGCGACTCCGCCGCCGCGGTCTGGACAGCCACTGTGGGGCCGTATTCTCGGCCGAGGTTGGTGTCGCCGGCGACCGAGATGCTGAGGTGGCGCCTGGTCGGAGGTTTTGACGGCCCGGCAAACCAGCCCGAAATACCCTCATAGCGGCCATGTTTGGCGATCACGGTAGAGGGATCGAAGGAGGCCCACGCGGCGGCATTCCCGCCGAACAACCGGGCGATGGTCTGGGCCTTTGTCCCGGCTTCGGGCCCCATATTGCCGCCGATGTCGACGAACGCGCTGAACAACTCCGGGTGCATCACAGTCAGGTCCAACGCGCAGGTGCCGCCCATGGACCAGCCGACGATGCCCCAATTCGCCGCTGAACTGCTCACGCCGAACTCCGAGAACATAAAAGGCACAACATCTTTGGTGAGGTGATCGGCCGCGTTTCCGCGGCTGCCGTTGACACATTCGGTGTCGTTGTTGAACGCGCCACCGGAGTCGACGAACACAAAGACCGGAGCGTTGCCGCCGTGCGTGGCGGCCAGTTCGTCGATCGTCGTTGCAGCGTTGCCGGCACGCAGCCAGTCGGCAGGAGTGTTGAACTCGCCGCCGATCATCATCACGGTCGGCAGCGGAGGCGGGGGGTTGGTGGAAAACCAGGCCGGCGGCAGGTACACGAGTTCGCCGCGATGCTTGAAATGCGACATCGCATCGGGGACCGCCACCGGAACGACAACGCCGTGGGCGGGCTGCAAGCCGGCCGCCGACATCGCGGCAACGCGGGCCGCGTCGATCTGGTGGGGCAGCGGTCCCTCGGTGAGCTGGTCCCATGCGGACTGCACGGTGGGGAAGTAGCCGACCCACAGGTTGAGCGTCAACGCGGCGCTGAGTAGGCACAGCGGTAGGGCCGTCATCGACACGCCCCGTTGCCACCAGCGCCCGCTGCCCCAACCCAGGATCAGGATCGCGGCGGCTGCACCGCTTCCGGCGATCCACCACCACAGCAGATGCGGCGCCGGATCGTCGGCCAGACCGGCGCTGGCGACATACCAGTTCGAGCTGGTGGCCAGCGCGGCGCCCAGCACCGCGGCGACCGGTAGATAGCGCAGGCACCACACTCGCGATCGCCATCCGAAGGCCACCAGCAACAGGGTCAGCGCGAGAGCCTGGACCACACCTGGCACCCATCCGTGCATCAACGACGTGTGGTTGTCGGCCAGCACCGCAACGGGGAGGTTCGCCCTTGAACCTGTCACGCAGTCCATTGTCGTCTCTTTTGCATGCTGTGAGCATGACTTTTGCGAACCCGATGGTCCGCGTATCGACGAACTGCTCAGCGCGGCTTGGCCAGCGGGAAGGGGAGCGTCTCGCGGATGCTGCGGCCGGTGACGAGCATGACGACCCGGTCGACGCCCATCCCGAGACCACCGGTCGGTGGCATCGCATATTCCATGGCCTGCAGGAAATCTTCGTCGAGCTCCATGGCTTCGGGATCGCCGCCCGCGGCCAGGAACGACTGGCCTTCCAGCCGGCGGCGCTGCTCGACAGGATCGGTGAGTTCGCTGTAGGCGGTGCCCAGTTCGACTCCCCACGCCACCAGATCCCAGCGCTCGGCCAGCCCGGGTTGGCTGCGGTGCGGCCGGGTCAGTGGCGACACCGACGAGGGGAAGTCGACAAAGAACGTCGGCCGCTCGGTGCGGTGTTCGACGAGGTGCTCGTAGAGTTCGAGCACCACCGCGCCGGCGTCCCAGCGCGCCAGGTAGGGGATCTTCGCGGCATCGGACAACCGGTGCAGGGTGGCCAGGTCGGTATTCGCGTCGATGTGCTCACCGAGTGCCTCGGAGACCGCGTCGTGGACAGTCTTCACCGGCCAGGCACCGGAGATGTCCACCTCGACCAACGCGCCGCCCGCGCCGGGCCGCAGCACCACCGTGGCATCGTTGGCGGCCTGCGCAGCGTTCTGAATCAACTCCCGGCAGCCGTCGATCCAGTCTTTATAGTCCGCGTGCGCCTGATACGCCTCCAGCAGGGTGAACTCCGGGTTGTGGCTGAAGTCGACCCCCTCGTTGCGGAAAGCCCGGCCTAGCTCGAAGACGCGTTCCATCCCGCCGACGCACAACCGCTTGAGGTACAGCTCAGGTGCGATCCGCAGGTACAGGTCGAGGTCGTAGCTGTTGATATGGGTGACGAACGGGCGGGCGGTCGCGCCGCCGTGAATCTGTTGCAGGATCGGGGTTTCGACCTCTACGAATCCCTTGTCGTTCAGCGTGTCCCGGATCGCACGAAGCACCTTGCTGCGGGCTGTGATCAGCTCGCGCGACTCGGAATTGACGGCTAGGTCTATGTAACGGTTGCGCACCCGCGCCTCGGGGTCGGTCAGGCCCTTCCACTTGTTCGGCAATGGCCGCAGACACTTACCGATCAGCCGCCAGCGGTGCACGATCAGCGATTGGGTACCGGTCTTGCTATATCCCATCTTTCCGGTGACCTCGAGCAGGTCGCCAAGATCGATCGCCTTGGTGAAGTCGGCGGTGCGACCGTGCTCCAGAATCGAATTCTCCAGCAACAGCTGGACTTCCGCTGACCAGTCACGCAGCTCGGCGAACAGCACGCCACCGAAGTCCCGGATTTGCAGCACGCGCCCCGCGACCGACACATCGGTGTTGTCGCTGGTCTCCAGCGCCTGAGCGACAGAGTGGCTGGGCGGCTGTCCGACCGGATAGGCATCGATTCCGTTGTCCTGCAGCGCCTTCAGTTTGGACAGCCGGACCCGCATCTGCTCGGGCAGCCGGCGGCTTCGATCATTGTGATCGCTGAGGTCGGAGTCATGTAGCGCGGCAGCGTCGGGGGCCGAGCCGTCTTCGTGCAGCAGCCCGGTCGCCAGTATTGTCGGCGGGACCGACGGGTAGTTGCCGGTGTGCTGTTCGCCGCGCCGCACGAACGGCAGTACCAGGAAGCCCTCGGCGATCACCGACGCGACACCCACGCGGGGAACCATCCGAGCGTCTTCGAAGCAGGCATAGCGCGGTACCCAATCGGGTTTGTACTTCATGTTCGAGCGGTACAGCGTCTCGAGCTGCCACCACCGGGAGAAGAACAACAGAAACCCGCGCCACAGCCGTGCGACCGGGCCGGCACCGAGTTGCGCGCCCTGCTCGAAAGCCGAGCGAAACATAGCGAAATTCAACGAGATTCGAGTGATACCGATGCGCTCGGCGTGCAAGGCGAACTCGCTCACCATCAGTTCGATGGTGCCGTTGGGGGACTGCGGTGAGCGGCGCATCAGGTCCAGCGAGGCCCCGTTTCGTCCCCAGGGCACCAGCGACAGCATCGCGACCACCGCGTCATCGGGATCGATGGCTTCGACCAGAAGGCAATCGCCGTCGGCCGTATCGCCCAGCCGGCCCAACGCCATCGAGAACCCGCGCTCGGTGTGGGTGTCTCGCCATCCGTCCGCGCGCGAGATCACTTGCGCCATCTCGGCGGGTTCGAGGTCGTGGTGCCGGCGGACGCGCACTGTCAGCCCGGCGCGGCGCGCTCGCGTCACAGCCTGCCGTACTCCGCGCATGTCACGCCCGGACAGCTTGAACTCGGCGGTCCGCAGAATCGCTTCGTCCCCGAGTTCTAATGCGTTGAGGCCCGCCTCGCGAAAAGCCTTGGCCCCCGCCGAACTCGCGCCCATGTTGCCCGCGGTCCAGCCGTAGCGCTGGCAGAGCGCCAGCCACGCGCTGATCGCCTGCGGCCACGCCCGCGGATCGCCGATCGGGTCACCGCTGGCCAGGCAGACACCCAACTCGACGCGGTAGGTGATCGCGGCACGCCCGCTCGGCGCGAACACCACCGATTTATCGCGGCGGGTGGCGAAGTAGCCCAACGAGTCGTTCTTGCCCCACAATTCGAGCAGCCCGCGGATCGCCGACTCGTCCTCGCCGGTCAGGGCGTTGTCGGCGCGTTGCGACTGGAACAGCACGATCGCGGCGGCGATCAGCGCCATCGCACTGAACAATCCCATCAACGCGTTGAGGAAGACCGGCGGTCGGCCGGTGAACTGCGCCGACCCGACGACGGCGAACCCGACCACGCGGTTCACCACGTAGAACAGTCGGTCGTCGACGACCAACGAACGCGGGAACGTTTCGATCAGGCCCCAGGACAGCACGATGCCGATCGCCCACCCAGTGAGCAACACGCCGGCAGCCTTGTACAACGCACCCGCGCGAACCTTGGCCCAGAACTCGCGGTAGGCGAGGGTCACCACCACGATCGCGGCAAGGTGCAGGCCGAGGCCGAGCGTCTCGCCGAAGGTCTTGGCCGGGCTGGGGTGCCCGGCGACCAGTCCGGCCACGTTCAATCCGGCCGCCAGCAGCAGGGTGAACTGCAACGCCCACCAGGCGATGCGTTTGCGGGCGGTCAGCGCTCCCGCCAGCAACGCCAGCACGAACGACCAGGCGAAGCTGGTATCGGGGAAGTTGAAGACGAAGTCGTTGATGAATTCCCGAGGCACCCGGATGGCCCACCGGATCACCGGCGACACGCTCGCGATCAGCGACAGGGTGGCGATGACCCCGACTGTCCAACCGGCGGCCGCCGGCACCCAGCGAAGTCGGGAATCCGACTCGCTTCGCCGACGGGAGGCAGTGAGGGTCACAGACGGCGAGGATATTCGGTATCGCCACGGAATGCCTATGATCCGGCCGGCGGGGCATCGCTCGTGTCGGCTTCCCGGCACCGTCACCGGCGACGGTCAGACGGCGACGTGTCAGGGCAGGGCGTCGTGACTGGTAGACTCGCCTGCGCGACCGTCTCCGGCCACGCCTGAGACAGCAAGTGGAGTCCCGCTCCCACCGTTGGCCAACCAGGCTCAGCGGTCCGGTCACCAGCACACCAGATGTGCTGGTTCTGCGATTGGCAGGCGGCTTTTTGCCGTGACCGGTCGGCACCGGGCCCTGCCTAAGCAGGGCTTTTTTGCTGATGGTGTGGTACTCCGACCGCTGACTCCGCACGGCGTGGGTGACGGTGGCAATTGACCAGAAGATCAATGAGGGAGGCCCCATCAGCACTGAGACCCGCGTCAACGAACGCATCCGCGTACCTGAAGTCCGCCTGATCGGCCCGGGAGGGGAGCAGGTTGGCATCGTGCGTATCGAAGACGCTCTCCGGGTCGCCGCGGACGCCGACCTCGACCTTGTCGAAGTAGCGCCAGATGCCAGACCACCGGTCTGCAAAATCATGGACTACGGCAAGTTCAAATACGAGGCGGCACAAAAGGCGCGCGAGTCTCGCAAGAACCAGCAGCAGACCGTCGTCAAGGAACAGAAGCTGCGGCCCAAGATCGACGACCACGATTACGCGACCAAAAAAGGTCACGTGATCCGCTTCCTCGAGGCGGGGGCCAAAGTCAAAGTGACCATCATGTTCCGCGGCCGCGAGCAGTCCCGCCCCGAACTGGGTTACCGGCTGCTGCAACGTCTGGGTGCCGACGTCGCCGACTACGGATTCGTCGAGACCTCGGCCAAGCAGGACGGCCGCAACATGACGATGGTGCTGGCACCGCATCGCGGCGCGAAAACCCGCGCCCGTGCGGCCGAAGACGCCGCGGGCCCCACGATTCCGCCCGCGCCCACCGGTGACGCAGCGCCGTCACCGAACTGAACCAGAACAAGACAAAGGACCCGATTCAGATGCCCAAGGCCAAGACCCACAGCGGAGCGTCAAAGCGATTCCGTCGCACCGGCACCGGGAAGATCATGCGTGAGAAGGCCGGTCGCCGGCACCTGCTCGAGCACAAGCCGACCAAGCGCACGCGACGCCTCGACGGGCGTACCGCGGTAGCGGCGAACGACACCAAACGAGTCAACCGAATGCTGAACGGCTGACCGGCAGCCCCGCGCCGGAACAACCACTTCCCAACGAGATAGGAACACCCCATGGCACGCGTTAAGCGGGCAGTCAATGCCCAAAAGAAGCGCCGCACCATCCTCAAGGCTTCCAAAGGTTATCGCGGCCAGCGGTCTCGCCTCTACCGCAAAGCCAAAGAGCAGCAGCTGCATTCGCTGACCTACGCCTACCGCGATCGTCGCGCCCGCAAGGGCGAATTCCGCAAGCTGTGGATCTCCCGGATCAATGCTGCGGCCCGCGCCAACGACATCACCTACAACCGGTTGATCCAGGGCCTGAAGGCCGCCGGTGTCGAGGTCGATCGCAAGAACCTCGCCGATATCGCCGTCAGCGATGCCGCGGCGTTCACCGCGCTGGTCGAGGTTGCCCGCAATGCACTGCCGGCCGACGTCAATGCCCCGTCCGGAGAGGCCGCCTAACCGCGTACCCGGTGCTCACCGAACGATCGACTCGGGTGGTCGCCGCGGTCAAGCTGCATCGACAGCTGGCCCGACGCCGGGGCGACCGCTTTCTTGTCGAAGGCGCCAACCTGGTGGAGGCTGCGTCCCGGCGTGGGCTGGTCTGCGAGATATTTGTCACGGAGACGGCCGCACAGCGATACGCCGCGCTTCTGACCGGCCAGGCCGCGGCGGTCCACCTGGTTACCGAGCGGGCGGCAAAAGCGTTGTCAGACACCGTAACTCCAGCTGGATTGGTCGCGGTGTGCCAGCATCCGACCAGCATTCTGGCTGACGTGCTTTCGCGGGCGCCGCGACTGCTTGCCGTCGGGGTGGACATCGGTGAGCCGGGTAACGCCGGCACCCTGATCCGGATTGCCGACGCAATGGGCGCCGCCGCAATGGTATTCGTAGGTCACAGCGTCGACCCCTACAACGGCAAGTGCCTGCGCGCCTCCGCGGGCAGCATCTTCTCCATCCCCGTTGTCGTCGCCCCGGAGGTGGAACCCGTCACCGCCGCCGTGCAGGATGCGGGGCTGCAGATCTTAGCCACCACGGTGGACGGTGAATTGTCGCTCGACGACGCCGATCTCGCAGCACCGACTGCGTGGCTGTTCGGATCCGAGGCCCACGGGCTGTCCGCGCCCGCCGCCGCTCTGGCCGACAGCCGGATCGCAATTCCGATGTCCGGTGGCGCTCAGAGTCTGAATGTGGCTGCCGCCGCAGCGATTTGCCTCTACGAAAGCGCAAAAGCGCAACGCGGCTGGGCCTGATTGCCCGACTCGTCCTCATCGCGCTGCGCGCTCTGCATCGTCGCCCGGCTGGGCCCGATT
>NZ_JBYCLD010000491.1:0-3972 GCF_057473725.1 Mycobacterium sp. TH-M11
TGGGAGACTGGTCGATTCCGCTTCCGCGTGAAATCAGCTCTGCGATAGATGAACTCGTGATAGGTATCCGGCCTGAACATTTGGACATCGGGGGAAGTGGCATTGAGATGGAGATCGATGTCGTCGAGGAACTCGGCGCGGATGCCTATCTGTACGGCCGAATCACAATTGGCGAGCACACATTCGCGCAACCGATCGTTGCGCGGGCCGACGGACAGCACCCGCCGGGCCGTGGTACTCGCGTGCGGGTGCGGCCGCAGCCGGCACAGTTGCTCTTCTTCGGCGTCGACGGCCGCCGACTGTTGTGATCGCGTGATCGTTCACTTGGGAATGTGGGCGGCCATCTGATCGGCAAGCTGGCTGGCGATCTCGGCCGGATCACCGTTCTGGCAGACCTTGGCGACGAACAAAACATTGCTCTGGGTGCGGAAATTGAACGCGCACCGCCATGGGTCGGGTTGATTCTGCGTGATGCCGGTGATTGTCCACAGCGCTCGGTCGCCGGTGACTTCGGGAACTTGCAGCTGAAACTCGATGTGGCTTCCGGTCTCACCGGGTACCGAGGCTCCGTTGCAGCCGTCGAGGTTCTTCAGGGCGTCGTGAAAATAGCGCAACGCCGTCTCGGTGTCGACATATGTGGCGGCCTGTTGGTCGACAACATGCTGGTAATTGTCCTTGGCCTCGCGATAGTCGGTGCCGCGATACGCCGTGTATTCGACATCGGCTCCGAACGAGTTGGCGTCCGGACCCTCCAGCACGCTGCAATTCGATTTGTCCCCGAAGTCTCGCGGCGCCGGTGGATACAGCACGGTGCTGCTATCGCCGAGGTTGGCCCCGAGTATTTTGCTGGCCTCTGGCACTCCGACGATCAACGATTTGATCTTGCTCGGCGCGAGGAAGTCAGTCGGCGCCGGCGGGGCCGGTTTGTCCAAGGGCGGGATTCGGGCGCTGATCTGGTCGACCGCTGCCGCCGCGGCCAGTGACCCGTTGGCCCATGCGCACATCGAAGCCTCGACAACGACGTTGTTCTTGACGTGGGCTTGATGGTCGCAGCGCCATCCGAGGGGCTGGTTCTTGTCGGTGAACTGAAGCGCGCCGAATTTCACCGTATCGCCGTCGAACGGACCGGTAGCCAGGACCTTCCAGGTGGCGGGGTTGTTCTTCGCGGAGATCATCGCCGAATTACATGAACCCAACGGTCCGTACGCCTTACGAAAAATTTCACGGGCCTTGTCAGAAGTCTCGAATGTCGCGACATTCTGCGAAAACATGCCGATCAGGCCGTCGTCTTTTGAGGCCTGGTTTCGGACTGAACGGTAGGCGGTGAACTCACCGTTTCCGAGGGCATCCTTGGTAATCCCCAGGGTCAGGGCGCACTCTGGTTTGCTGTAATCGCTTGCCGAGGCGCTGGGCGAATCAAACTGCGATCTGTCTTCCAGTGCCAGGCCAGCGATCTCGTCGACATCTTCTGTCGGGAGTATCAAGCTCTTGATGTTGCTGGCGGGCAGAGGTTTAGGCGGTGAAAGCGAAGTGGCCGGCGTGGCTTCGGGAGCAGGCGTCTTTGACGTCTTTTGCGGCTGCACCGGAAACCATGACGGTGTGTGGCTACCGCAGGCCACCAGCATCAACGCCATCGCCGCGGTGCCGAACGCTACAAATGCACGGCGCCGTCGACGTTGCGACATGCAGTTCCTCTCGTCTTTCTCCGATGCCAGCGGACAGTCAGGCTGATGTTAGCCTGCTCATTGGTTGCGATTGAATAGGTATGCAGCAGGTCTCCTGCATTTTCGGGTCGATCGCGACGGCAGCGAAACTCCGATGACTGGCACGGTGACATTCCAAATGTCCGGCACGTTTGCCGATGACCAGCATGTATGGCGGCTCATCGCGGAAGGAGCAGCGGCGATTTGGCGGCGATTTGCTTGGTGATGCGCTACAGCCGCCGATCGCTCGCATCCATCCTGCTGGCTGCCGTCGTCGGCGGGTTACCGGGGTGCGCGCGCTCGGTGGATGGCACGCCGGTGAGCCCGTCCCACGCGGTGTTGCGGCCGACGTTGTTGCCCACCCCGAAAAGTCCGCCGCAGCAGAACCGCTATTACGACATCAGCCGGCTCGGTGAGTTGCGTGACCAGTTTCCGCCGGGGTTCGATCGTGTCCAAAGCACCAACGTGGCCACTCTGGGACCCGACGCCGAGAAGTTCTTCGCTGTCGGCGTGGGCGATATCGTCAAGGTGGATCCTCCGTTGTGCCGATCGGTTCTCCAGCCGGTGCGCGCACCCCAAGATGCGCAATACATGATGATCGGTGGGGTAGGTCGGGGTGCGATCCTGGTCGGCGCCGTCAGCTCTGCTTCGCCGCTGGGCAAAGTGGTCGTTCCCAAGGGTTGCGAGCACGTCTCATTGACTCAGCGAGTTGGCGGTCGGCTGGTGGTCTCGACGGTCACCCGTCAGCCCGGACCGCCGATTGATGGGGTTGTGACCGCCGAATCTATCGCCGTGGCCGCTCAGGGCGCCACCAAGTCGTATGTCTTTGCCGCGTTTCTCAGCGACAACGTGGCCGTCACGTCCGAGGGCATTCTGCCTGGAAACCCCGACGCGGAAGAGCTGTTGAGCGGCATGCTGGTCAAGGCCGTGGACACGCTGCGGTCGCCCTAGCGACCGGTGAAGGGCAGTGCCTCGTCGCCGAGGGCATCGGGCCGTCTAATTTGTCGCCGCGGTGGGGTGCTTTTGTCTCAGGGTGCTGGTGATCAGGCCGCTGTCGCGCAGCAGTCGCAGGTGATACGAGATCAGATTCTGGGTTGATGGGTGCGGGCGACCAGTTCGCGGACACGGTAGTCGTCGGTCCAGGGTGCGCTGATCAGCTGCCTAGCGCAGGGGATGGGCAGCGAGCTGGATGGACGCGGGCATTGGTTGACACGACGCGGCCATGTCCACAGAATACGTGATATCGATCAATGTGATTTGATCGATATCTGGGTGGTGTGTTGCCGGTGAGGATGGGAATGTCTGAGACGTCAGCTCGCCCGAGTCCGGCCCCGGGTGCTGGGTTGCGCCGTGAGCTTGGGGTGTTCGATGCGGTGACGATCGGGCTGGGCTCGATGATCGGCGCGGGCATCTTCGTGGCGCTGGCGCCCGCCGCCAGGGCTGCCGGGTCCGGGTTGCTGGTGGGGCTGGCGGTGGCCGCGGTGATCGCC
This sequence comes from Mycobacterium sp. TH-M11, assembly GCF_057473725.1. Classification (NCBI taxonomy): domain Bacteria; kingdom Bacillati; phylum Actinomycetota; class Actinomycetes; order Mycobacteriales; family Mycobacteriaceae; genus Mycobacterium; species Mycobacterium sp. TH-M11. The sequence goes on from NZ_JBYCLD010000491.1 coordinate 3,194, forward strand.
TATTGCAACGCGACGTCGTCGGCGAGGCTCGCGGCCGTTTATCCGGCCTCGGGGGGCACCTATGTGTATGGCCGCGAACGCCTGAGCCCGTTCTGGGGTTATCTGGCCGGGTGGGGATTTGTGGTCGGCAAGACGGCTTCGTGCGCGGCGATGGCACTCACGGTCGGCTTGTATGCCTGGCCGACGCACGCGCACGCGGTCGCGGTGGCCACGGTTGTGGTGCTGACCGCCGTCAACTATTTCGGAGTGCAGAAATCGGCGTGGTTGACCCGCGTGATCGTTGCAGTGGTGTTGGCGGTGCTGGCCGCGATCGTAGTGACTGCTTTCGGCGCCAACTGTTTTGACGTTTCGGGGCTGGGTGAAGTGGGCGGCTCGCTGTTTGGGGTCTTGCAGGCCGCCGGGTTGCTGTTTTTCGCGTTCGCCGGGTACGCGCGGATCGCCACACTGGGCGAGGAAGTCCGCGACCCGGCTCGCACCATCCCGCGGGCCATCCCGATTGCGCTGGCTATCACGCTGGTCTGCTATGCGCTGGTCGCTGTCGCAGCGTTGGCTGTGCTTGGCCGGCATAGGCTTTCGGTGGCAGCAGACCCGCTGGTGCAGATCGTGCAGGTGGCCGGGGCTGGGTGGCTGGCCCCAGCCGTACGGACCGGTGCGGTGGTGGCGGCGATCGGATCCCTGCTGGCGCTGATTCTCGGGGTGTCGCGCACGACGTTCGCCATGGCCCGGGACCGGAATCTGCCGGCGGTGTTGGCGGCAGTGCATCCGCGGTTCGCGGTGCC
>NZ_JBYCLD010000492.1:0-2627 GCF_057473725.1 Mycobacterium sp. TH-M11
CAGCGAAGCTCGCCACCAGAACCGCTGCGGGCCACCGCACGACCGCGGTGCCGATGCGGTGGTACAGCAGATGCCGGCTCTTTTTCTTGGCCTCGAATAGGCCGAACCGGCTGCCCACGGCCAGCACGGCCGGGCCCAGGGTGAGTGCCGAGGCGACGACGACCAGCATGCCGATGGCGACCGGTTCGCCCATCGTTTGGAAATAGGGCAGCCGGGTGAATTTCAGGCAGTAGGTCGCGCCGGCTATGGTCAGTCCCGAGCCCAGGATAACGTGGGCAATTCCCCCAAATGCTGTGTAGTAAGCGGCTTCCCGGTCTTCGCCGGCTTGCCGTGCCTCACGGTAGCGGCCGAAGAGAAAGATGCCGTAATCCGTTCCGGCTGCGATCGCCAGCATCGTCAAGATCGTGCCGGCGAAAGTGGTAAGCCCGAACGCGCCGTGTGACGCGACCACCGCGACCACCCCGCGGGCGGTGAGCAACTCGCCCATGGTGATGAATAGCTGCACCACGGTCGTCACCACGGAGCGGTAGACCAGGTAAAGCATGACCGCGATCGCCACGATCGTGTACAGCGTGATCTTCCCGATGCTCGCGTTTCCGATGACGTGAGTGTCATCGGTCAGCGCGGCGGGACCGGTGACATAGGCCTTCACCCCTTCCGGTGCCGGGGTACGGTCCACGACGTCGCGGACCGCTTCGACCGATTCGTTGGCCAGTGTCGTGCCCTGATTTCCGGCGAGGTTCAACAAGACGTAGGAAGCCTTGGCGTCGCTGCTCTGCACTCCCGCTGCCGTCAGTGGGTCTCCCCAGAAATTCTGGATGTGCTGAACATGCTCGGTATCGTGGGCCAGTTGGTTGACCATGTCGTCGTAGTACTTGTGCGCGGCAGCGCCCAGCGGTTTCTCACCCTCGAGCAGGATCATGACCGTGCTATTGGCGTCGTATTCCCGGAACACCCCGCCGAGTCGCATCATCGCCTTCACCGACTGGGCATCCTCGGGAGTCATCGGTGCCGCATGCTCTTCACCGACCACTTCCAACGATGGCGCAACGGTGTTCACCACGACCGCGAGGGCGACCCAGAAGATGATGATCGGTAGCGCCAGCCAGCGCAATAAGTGCGGAATGAACGGGCGATCCCCGCGGGTGTGACGAATGCTCATGCGGATTTCACCAAGCAGTAGACCTGGGTGTTCAGACCATCCGTACTCTGTTCTTCTCGAATCTCACCATCTACGGTGATCCGGCAGTTCAGGTGATCCGCGTCGCCCTGGGCGACAATGCTGGCGGGCCTTGCCCCCATGTAGTGGACACGGGATTTGTGGTTAAGCAGCTTCGGGCAGCGTAGCCGGTGTCAGGGTCCTTTCGTAGGTGGCAGGGCTGGATTGACGGCAGTGGGAGTGCCGTCGTTTGGTGTTGTAGCGGGCCAGCCATCGGAAGACCTCCCGGCGGCAGGTCGCCGCGTCCGGCCAGCAGGCACGGTCCTGCAGGATCTCGCGTTTGAGGGCGGCGTTGAACGATTCGGCCAGGGCGTTGTCGGCGCTCGTTCCCACCGCTCCCATCGACTGGATGACCCCATACTCGCGGCAGAGGGACACGAAATCCCTTGAGGTGTACTGACTTCCGTGGTCCGAGTGGAACACTGCACCGGCCAACGTGCCGCGTAGCGCGGCAGCGGCGTTGAGGGCGTCGGTGACCAGTTCGGTGCGCATGTGATCGGCGATCGCCCACCCCGCTACCCGCCGCGAGCAGCAGTCGATCACCGTGGCCAGGTACAGGTTGCCGCCGGTGGCCAGTGGCAGGTAGGTGATGTCGCCGACATAACGGGTGTTGATCTGCGCGGCGGTGAAATCCCGCTTCAGCAGATCAGGGACTTTCTGGCTGGCCGGATCCGCCGCGGTGGTCTTGACCCGCCGCCGGCGCCGATAACCGACGATCCCGGCGCCGCGCATCACTCGAGCGACCCGCTTGTGGTTGACCCGCTCACCGTCGGGCGCACCATCGTTGAGCTCGGCGGTGATCCGCGGCGCCCCGTAGGTGTTGTCCTCGCCGTGCACCACCCGGATACGGGCGGCCAGCGCCTCATCAGCGGCGGCCTTCGCGGCGCGGGAATCGGCGCCGGCGAGCCAGGCGTAGAACGATGAACGCGCGACCTCCACGACCGCGCAGAGCCACTTCACCTCGAAGGCGTGTAGGTGGTCGGCGACGAACTGGAAGCGGCTCACCAGTTCGTCTCCCCGGCGAAATATTTGGCTGCCGACCGTAGAATGTCCCGCTCGGTGGATAGCCGAGCCTCGGTGGCGCGCAGCGTCTTGTTCTCGGCGCGCAGCCGCACCAGTTCCTGCTCCGGGCTCTCGGCCCCTGGCGCAAGCTCGGTCTCTACGCTGCCGCGGCGGTGCCGAATCGCCACGCCGGCCGACTTGCACCACGCTGAGAGCGTGGCTTCGCTGACACCGAGCTCGGCAGCGATCTGCGTAATCGTCGCACCCTCGGTATCCCGGTACAGCGCGACCGCGTCACGCTTGAACTCATCGGGGTAATTTTTCCTTGCCATCGGGTTGGATCATCTCGCTTCCCCCAGGACATTCCTGGGATTGAGCGTGTCCAACACACGGGGTCAAGTCCCCC
>NZ_JBYCLD010000493.1:0-4164 GCF_057473725.1 Mycobacterium sp. TH-M11
ACTGGCCGCGAGCGTGCGCGTTTGCACAGCGACACGCCGGCTACGACGGCATTCTGCGCACGCTCGAGGTCGGCTCACGCGGCTCGGGCGCGTTCCAACTGGGCCTCGATACGGCGGAGGAGTTCCCGCGGTCGACGTCGGACATCCTCTGCGACGATCACGACGACCACCCATCCCAAATCCTGCAATGCCGCAGTGCGTCGGCGATCGCGAAAGAACGACTCGGCGCCGCTGTGCCAGGCCACCCCGTCATACTCGACCGCGACGCGACACTCGGGCCAGGCGAAGTCCAGCCTCCAGGTGCGACCGGTCATATCGACCACTTCGTATTGGAGTGTCGGTGTCGGCAGACCACCATCGATCATGACCAGTCGCGCCTCGCTTTCCATCGGCGACTCCGCCTCAGCAGCAGCCAGTGCGAGTAGCTCACGAACGACGACGATGCCGCGCCGACCGGACTGCTGCCCGGCGGCATTGCCCAGTTCGCCACGGCTGCACGTACCGCTACGCAGGGCTGCGTCCAGCGTGGCCAGGGCCCGCGGTCGGCTCAGCGCGCGGGCCACCTCAATCGCCGTCCATGCGGGCGTGGTGAGAGGCCGGTCAGCCAACACGGTCAGTGGTGCACCCTACGCCGGTGCACGACCAGCCCGTCCGCGGATCGAAGCTGGCCGCCGCGTGGATTGAGGACGTGCAGATCGTCGCCACGCTCGGTGTCGAATCCGTACGCCGCGGCGGCGGTACCCAGACATGCGGCGACACTCGTGCCAGTTGCCAGGTCCAGGCCCCGCAACCGCAAGCGGACGTCAACGGCGTCCCCACGGCCATAGATGCCATACCAAACCTTGTGCAGTCCACCGCTTTCCAGCTCTGCTTGCAAGCCGCGGCGAGTCAGGAAGGTCAACGCCTGCGCAGAAGTGACCACCCCGCCCTGCTCGTCGAGCAGCCGACTCAGTCCGTCTTTCACGTCCGCCATCGTCGCCGTGTGACCCAAGCTGCGCCGCGAATGTGGGGCTGCCGAGGGCTGGTATGTGGACAAAGCCGCCTCTGTGTACAGGGCGGATTGCCGTGCGCGCCCGACGAGTGTGCGTGGCTGTACCGCGGTTGCGGCGTGTCGGCGTGCAGACACGCACACTCGCGTTCAGATGGCGGCGGCCTGCTCGACGATGTTGACCATCAGCCGCACCCCGATGCCCAGAGCGCGCTCGTCGAGGTCGAAGTTCGGCTGGTGCAGGTCCGATTGCGGGCCGTGACCCGACCAGACGCCGAGGCGGGCCATCGCGCCCGGCACTTCCTCGAGGTACCAGGAGAAATCTTCGCCGCCGCCGGATTGCTGGGTGTCGGCCAGCGCATCGGGCCCGATCGCCTCGATGGCGTGCGTGATGATGCGGGTCGAGACCTCTTCGTTGACCACCGGTGGAACGCCGCGGTTGTACTGCAGGGTGTGCTCGATGCCCAGTGGTGCCAGCAACGCCGTCACCGTCTCCCGGACGATGTCTTCCATCCCCAGCCAGGTCTCGCGGCTGGCGGTGCGGACCGTGCCGGCCAGCGTGCCGTGCTGCGGGATCGCGTTGGCCACCACGCCGGCATTGACGGCGCCCCACACCATCACGGTGCTGTTGCGCGGATCGATGCGACGCGACAGCACGCCGGGTAGTCCGGTGATCAGCGTGCCCAGTCCGTAGACCAGATCGCCGGTCAGGTGCGGCCGCGAGGTGTGCCCACCCGGCGATGTCAGCGTGATCTCGATCATGTCGGCCGCCGACGTGATCGGCCCCGGCTTCACCGCAATCTTGCCGACCGCCAGTCGGGGGTCGCAGTGCAGCGCGAAGATCCGGCTGACGCCCGACATCGCGCCCGCGGCGATGGTGTCGAGCGCGCCGCCGGGCATCAACTCCTCGGCGGGCTGAAAGACCAACCGGACGCCGATCGGCAATTCCGGCGCGCCCGCCAGAGCCAGCGCGGTCCCCAGCAGGATCGCGGTGTGCCCGTCGTGGCCGCAGGCGTGCGCGGCGTTGGGCATCGTCGAGGTGTAGGCAGCCCCGGTCCGCTCGGCCATCGGCAGCGCGTCCATGTCGGCGCGCAGTGCGACGCACGGCTCCCCGTCGGGTCCAAGATCGCATGTCAGGCCGGTGCCACCGGGCAGCACCTTGGGGTTGAGCCCCGCCTCGACCAGCCGTTCGGCGACGAACTGCGTGGTCGCGAATTCCTGGCGACCCAACTCCGGATAGCGGTGAATGTGGCGGCGCCAGCCGACGAGGTCGTCGTTGTGGGCGGCCAGCCAGGAAGCGGCGAGATGGCGCAGGCTCATGATGCCGCCCGCGCCGTCAGCGCCGTCAGCACCCGGTCGCGTTGCTCCGGCGACTCTGCGAGCCGAACAACTGTGCGCGCCAACATGATTGCGCCATCGATCACGGCCTTGTCGGCGGACGGGCCGGCAGCGGCCGCGGTGAACTCGGGCTGATGCAACGACGCACCACCGGCGTCGACTCCGACCATCGGATGGATGCCGGGCATCAGCTGGGTGACGTTGCCCATGTCGGTACTACCCAGCGGCACTGCCGCCTCGTATTCCGCCGCGAGCGGTGCGCGGCCCAGCCGGGTCATCTCCGCGCGGACCGCTTCGGCCAGCCACGGATCGGGGTTGAGCGCGTCATACATCGGCTCGGTGTGCTCGACGTGAAAGTCACAGCCGGTGGCCACCGCGCCGGCCAGAAAGCAGTCGCCCACTTTGGCTTCCAGGTCGGCCAGTGACGACGCATCGGTCGCGCGCATCGTGTACTGCAACTCGGTGTGCGCGGGAATCACGTTGGCCACCTGACCACCCCGGGTGACGATGCCGTGCATCTGCTGGCCCGGCGCCAGCTGCTGGCGCAGCAACCCGATCGCCACCTGCGCGACGGTCACCGCGTCGGCCGCGTTGATGCCCAGGAAAGGCGCGGCCGACGCGTGAGATTCCTTGCCGCGGTACACCACTCGGATCGCTGACAGTGTCAGCGAGCGGGCGGCAGCGATATCCACCGGACCCGGATGCACCATCACCGAGACCGCCAGATCGTCGAACAACCCGGCGTTGAGCAGCAACACTTTTCCGCCGCCGAATTCTTCGGCGGGGGTTCCCAGCAAGGACACCCGCAGACCCAGTTCGTCGGCGACATCGGCGAGTGCCAACGCCGCGCCGACCGCCGATGCGGCAATGATGTTGTGGCCGCAGGCATGACCGATCTCGGGCAGCGCGTCGTATTCGGCGCAGATGCCGACGGTCAGCGGGCCGCTGCCGTAGTCGGCGCGAAACGCGGTGTCCAAACCGCCCGCCGCCGCGGTGATCGCGAAACCGCGCTCGGCCACCAGGGTTTGTGCTTTCGCGCAGCTGCGGTGCTCGGCGAAGGCCAACTCCGGCTCGGCGTGGATAGCGTGCGACAGCTCGACGAGGTCGCCGCCGCGACGCCGTACTGTGTCGTCGACGCGATCCAGCGCCGAAGTTGCAGCCATCGTCGCAGTATCTCACCGCCCGTCGGCGGTGGGCACAACGACTAGCGGCGATCGCCCGCGACGACGGGCGGGTCCCATCGCGGTGAACGGCCGAGATGGGCCAGGATGCGGTCGAGATCGCCGGCATGCTCGGGCGATCCGATCGCCGGGCCGAACGGCGCGTTGTCAGCAGCACGGAAGTCGCCATCGGGAACGACGAGCGCCAGCGGTATCGCGGCGGCCAGCGCCTCGGCCGGAAGTTCATACGACCGGCCCAGCGTGCGGGCCACATCCCAGCCGTGAACGACGTAGTCGATGTAATGAAAGCCGATCGCCATCGCCCCGGGGAACGCCGCCTGGCCACCCAGTTCGGGCAGGACAAACGGCGCCTCGATCACCTCGTCGCCGGCGAAGGCGTCGATCACCTGCGCGGCGGCCGCGGCATAGGTGCCGGCCGGGTCGTCCGCCACCGCCGCGCCGACGCTCCCGGTGCGCCATACCGCCTCGTCGGCGCCGTGACCGCGCGCGGCGGCGGCGAAGCCGCGGTGTTGGACGGTCATGTGGGTGAGCAGATCGACGAGGTTCCAGCCGGCGCACGGCGTCACTCGCGGCAGATCGTCAACGGAGACGCCCGAAACGACGTCAACCGAAGCGAGTACCACGCTCCGGTGCAAGGAGCGGATGTCGTAATTAGTA
>NZ_JBYCLD010000494.1:0-5848 GCF_057473725.1 Mycobacterium sp. TH-M11
AAGTCTCAGGTCGTCGTCGGATCACTCAACTTGACCAGCATCTTGCCGATGTTGGCACCGGTGAACAGTCCGTTGAGGGCATCCACGCAGGACTCGATGCCCTCGAAAATGGTCTCGCGGTGGCTGATTCGACCCTCGTGCGCCCACCGGCGCAACGCGGCCGAAGCCTCGTCGAACCGGCCCCACTGGTCGAGCGCGTTGAACCCCTGCATGGTCGCGGTCTTGGACAGCAGGTTGACGTAGTTGGCCGGCCCGGGATGGTCGCCGCTGAGGTAACTGGAGATGATCCCGCAGAGCACCACGCGTGCGTTCATCGCCAGGCGCCCGAGCACCGCGTCGAGGATCGGCCCGCCGACATTGTCGAAGTAGACGTTCACCCGATCGGGGCAGTGCTGCTTGAGCGCGGCCGGCAGATCGTCGTTCTTGTAGTCGATGCAGGCGTCGAAGCCGAAGTCCTCGACCACCGCCCGGCACTTCTGCGGACCGCCGGCAATACCCACGACGCGCGCACCGGCGATCTTGGCGATCTGGCCCGCGATCGATCCCGTCGCACCTGCGGCGGCCGAGACGACGACGGTGTCGCCGGCTTGCGGCTTGCCGACGTCGGTCATGCCGATGTAGGCCGTGGCACCGGTCGGTCCGTACACCGACATGATCGCCAGCTGATCGCTTTCACCGGGGATCGGCGTGCTGAACACGTCGTCGCGGATGATCACGTACTCCTGGAAACCCGTCAGCGTGGTGATCACATCGCCGACCGCGTAGGCGTCGCACCGTGACGACACCACCTCGCCGATCCCGGCGGCGCGGATCACTTCGCCCAACTGAACCGGCGGGAGGTAGCCCTGCTGGTCGTTGAGCCAGGTCCGCACTGCGGCGTCGAGGCCGACGTACGTGGTGCGCACCAGCGCCTCACCTTCGGCGGGCTCGGGCGCGCGCGTGGTCACCAACTCGGTGTCCCCGGGCTGTACTAGCCCGCTCGGGCGGCGACGCAGCAGGATCTGGCTATTGGCAAAAGGCACGCTGCAAAAACTACCCAACGCGAGCGGGCCGTCAGCGGGATTGGGTTTTCCGCTTCTCGCGCATCCGAACGTTGATCCGGATCGGGCTGCCTTCGAAGCCGAACGTCTCACGCAGCCGGCGTTCCAGAAATCGGCGATAACCGGCCTCCAAGAAGCCGCTGGTGAACAGCACGAAAGTCGGCGGCCGGGAAGTCGCCTGGGTGGCAAAGAGGATCCGCGGCTGCTTGCCGCCGCGGACAGGCGGCGGAGTCGCCGCCACGACCTCCTTGATCCAGGCGTTCAATTGACCGGTGCTGATGCGGGTATCCCACGATGCCAGTGCACTTTCCAGCGCCGGCACCAGCTTCTGCACCGCGCGGCCGGTCTTGGCGGAGATGTTGACGCGTTGCGCCCACCGCAGTTGCACCAGTTCGCGGTCGATCTCGTTGTCCAACTGGTAGCGGCGTTCCTCGTCGACGAGGTCCCACTTGTTAAAGGCCAGTACCAGCGCGCGTCCGGACTCGACGACCATGGACAGCACCCGTTGATCCTGCTCGGTCAGCGGCACCGAACCGTCGATCAGCACGATGACCACCTCCGCTGCATCGATCGCGCCGTGCGTGCGCACCGAGGCATAGAACTCGTGACCGCTGGCCTGCCCGACCTTGCGGCGCAAGCCCGCGGTGTCGACGAAACGCCAGATTTTGCCGTCCAATTCGATCAGCGAGTCCACCGGGTCGACGGTGGTGCCGGCGACGTCATGCACCACCGAACGCTCGTCGCCGGCGAGCCGGTTCAGCAGCGAACTCTTGCCGACATTGGGCTTGCCCACCAACGCCACCCGTCGCGGCCCGCCTTGGCTGGAGCCCAGTTCGGCGACCTCCGGCAACACCGCGACGAGCGCGTCGAGAAGATCGGCGACACCACGACCGTGGATCGCGCTGATCGCATACGGCTCCCCCACGCCCAGCGACCACAACGCCGCGGCGTCGGATTCGCCCTTGTCGCTGTCGACCTTGTTGGCGGCCAGGAACACCGGTTTGCCCGAGCGTCGCAAGAGACGCGCGGCCGCCTCGTCGTCAGCCGTCGCCCCGACGATGGCATCCACCACCAAGATGATGGCGTCGGCGGTACGCATCGCCACCACGGCCTGTTCGGCGACCAACTGCTGCAAGCCCTTGGCGTCGGGCGCCCATCCCCCGGTGTCCTGCACCACGAAGCGGCGGCCGGTCCACAGGGCGTCGTAGGACACGCGGTCGCGGGTCACCCCGGGCACGTCTTGGACCACGGCTTCGCGCCGGCCCAGGATCCGGTTGACCAGTGTCGACTTGCCGACGTTCGGCCGCCCGACCACGGCCACCACGGGTGGCGGGCCGCTGGCCACATCCTCCAGTGATTCGGTGAATTCAGCTGATTCCCAGTCGCTTTCGTCGACCCACGTGCCGTCGCTCATTTCCGGGCCTCGCTTTTCTGCATGACCAAATCCAACAGATGGTCGATCACTTCGGACTCGGTCATCTCACTGGTGTCGATGACCACCGCATCCGCGGCAGCCCGCAGTGGCGACACCGCGCGGGTCGAGTCCAGGTGGTCGCGGCGGCGAACGTCGGCCAGCACACTCGCATAGTCGTCGGTGAGTCCGGCGGTGACGTTCTGGTCGTTGCGACGATGTGCTCGCGTCTCGGCCGATGCGGTCAGGAAAATCTTGACGTCGGCGTCGGGCAGGACCACGGTGCCGATGTCGCGTCCCTCCACCACGACGCTGCCCACTCCAGCGGCCAGGCTGCGCTGCAGGTCGACCAGTCGGGCGCGGACCGCGGGAACCGACGAAACGGCGGACACCGCCCTGGTGACCTCAGCGCCGCGGATCTCCGACGAAACATCTTCGCCGTCAAGGTAACTGCGGTCTGTGTCGGGGTCGTGTCCCACCGAGAGGTTCGCGGCGGCCGCGGCCGCCTGCACGGCGTCCTGGTCGGCCGGGTCGACTCCGGCGCGCAGCACAGCCAAGGTGGCGATCCGGTACATGGCGCCGGTGTCGAGGTAGCGAGCCTGCAGAGCGCGGGCCAACCCTCGTGATACCGAAGACTTTCCAGTGCCTGCCGGGCCATCCACGGCGACGACGATTGCGTTCGTCGTGTTCACAGCCCTACCGCTTTGTAGAGTTCGCCGATCTCGTTGCGGCGCAACGCCCGGATGCTGCCCGGTCGCTGATCGCCCAGCGTGACCCCGCCGATATCAGTGCGGACCAGTGTTTGCACCGGAAAACCTACCGCAGCAAGCATTCGTCGCACGATGCGCTTTCGGCCCTCGTGCAGCGTGATGCGGATCATCGTCTTGCCGGGGACGGCGTCCACCACCGCGAAATCGTCGACGGCGATCGGCCCATCCTCCAATTCGATTCCGGCCCTGAGCTTCTTGCCCAGCCCGCGCGGCACGGATCCGTTCACGGTAGCGACATAGGTTTTGGGTATCTCGTAGGACGGGTGCATCAGGCGATGGGCGAGTTCGCCGTCGTTGGTCAGCAGGATCAGGCCTTCGGTGTCGGCGTCGAGGCGTCCCACATGGAAGAGCTTCTTGGTGCCCCGGACTCGGTGTTCGACCAAATCGCCGATGCACGGGCGGCCGCGATCGTCGGACATGGTCGAGTGCATGCCCCGAGGCTTGTTGAGCGCCAGATACACCAGCGACTCGTCGAGGATCACCCGCGCGCCGTCGACGCGGATGTCAGAGGTATCCGGGTGTACCCGGGTGCCCAGTTCGGTCACCACCTGGCCGTCGACCGCGACCCGGCCGTCGGTGATCATTCGCTCGGCAACCCGTCGCGAGGCGATTCCGGCCTGCGACAACACTTTTTGCAGTCGAACCCCTTCGGGCTCGCCGACGGTATACGTCATTGGTCCACGTCGAAAGACAGCGGCTGATCGCGGGCGACACTGCCGCCGGCGAGCTTCACGAAACGTGGTTCCTCGTTCAGGGTTTCGCTGAGGTCGTCAATCGTGTCGACGTCGGGCAGCAGCGGGGCGATGTCGGGAAGGTCCGTCAACGACGACAGCCCCAGACGTTCCAGGAACAGTTCGGTGGTCGCGAAAGTCACCGCGCCGGTGTCGGGATCGGTGCCCGCTTCGGTGATCAGCCCGCGCGCCACCAACGTGCGCATCACTGCGTCGACGTTGACCCCGCGCACCGCACTGACCCGCGCCCGGGTCACCGGTTGCCGGTAGGCCACCACGGCCAGGGTTTCCAGAGCGGCCCGGGTGAGCTTCGAGCGGGATCCGTCCAGCAGCAGTCGCTCGACGTAGGGTGCGAACCGGGCCCGGGTGTAGAGCCGCCATCCCCCGCCGGCCTCACGAAGGTCGATGCCGCTGTCGCGTTCGGTGAAGTCCTGGGCGATCAGCCGCAGTTTCGCGGCCACCCGGGAGGCAGTTTGTTCGGTCGCCGCCGCCAATGCCTCGACGGCCACCGGAGTGTCGACCACGAGCAGCAGAGCCTCGAGCACCGCACCCAGCTCCGCGTCTTCGAGTTCGGGAGCCGTCGCGACGTCGATACCCAGGTTCGTCTCGGACGCGTCGATGCCCTGGTCGGCCTCGGTCATGTTGCGCCACTCCTCCGCATCGCTGCGCTCTGCATCGTCGTTGGCGCGTGTCATTGGTATTCGTCCCGCAATTCTGCGCTGGTCAGTTGTTCTCCGGTCCATGAAACCTGGAGCACACCAAGCGGTTCTGACTGGTCGAATGCTACCGCCCTGGATCTATACAGCTCGAGCAGAGCCAGGAAACGGCCGACGATCTCGATGGGTTCGCATTCGGCGACGAGGTCCGAAAACGATGCCCATTGCCCTATCCCGCGCTGCTCGAGGAACCACAGCAGCCGCTTGGCCTGCTCCGGGACGGACACATACACCTGGTGTAGGTGCTCGGTGCCCACCGTGGGCACCGGCCGCGGGGTGAAGGCCGTCGCCGCGATCTCGGCGAAGCTCTGGGCGTCGACGCCCAACATCACTTCGGGCAACAGGTTGGCGAACTGTTCCTCTAGGGCGACGGCACGGGGGTAGCTACGCAGCGCGGCGGCTTCGAGTTCAGCGAACATCGTGGCGACGTGCTTGAACGCCCGATACTGCAGCAGCCGGGCGAACAGCAGGTCGCGGACCTCCAGGAGTGCGAGATCTTCCTCGTCGGTCACCTGGCCGGACGGGAGCAGCCGGGCCGCCTTGAGGTCGAGCAGCGTCGCGGCGACAACCAGAAAGGCGGTGGTCTCGTCGAGCTCGAGCCGGGCGCCGATTGCTTTGGTGTACGCGATGAAATCATCGGTGACCTGGTGCAGCGCCACCTCGGTCACGTCGAGGCGGTGCGCGAAGATCAGCTGCAGCAGAAGGTCGAACGGGCCCTCGAAATTGGTCAGCTTGACCCGGAAGCCGTTCTGGGGTGGTGCCTCGCAGGTCGCGCGAGCGCTCACGCGCCGAACCGATCGATCACCTCGCGGGCCAACGAGCGGTAGGCGAGAGCGCCGCCCGACTTCGGTGCCCAGGAGGTGATCGGTTCGCCGGCGACGCTGGTCTCCGGGAAACGGACAGTACGGGTGATGACGGTGTCGAAGACCAGATCGCCGAAACGCTCCACCACGCGCGACATCACCTCGCGGGAGTTCACCGTTCGCGGGTCATAGCGGGTGATCAGGATGCCGCTGATGTCCAGCTTCGGGTTGAGCCGGTCGCGCACCTTCTCGACGGTGTCGGTCAGCAGCGCCAGCCCACGCAGCGAGAAGAACTCACATTCGGTCGGGATGATGACGCCGTCGGAGCAAGCCAGGCCGTTGACAGTGAGCAAGCCCAGCGATGGCTGGCAGTCGAT
>NZ_JBYCLD010000495.1:0-4136 GCF_057473725.1 Mycobacterium sp. TH-M11
CACCCCAACCACGACCAAACCGAACAAGGCTGGACCACCCGCAAAAACACCCACAGCCACACCGAATGGATCCCACCCCCACACCTCGACCGAGGCCAACCCCGCACCAACACCTACTGGCACCCCGAAAAACTCCTGCGCGCAGAAGACGACGAGCCGGAGTGAATGTGAACGCTGGTGTCAGATAAGGCCCAGGTCGGTGACCGCGCTGCGCTCGTCGGCGAGCTCGGCGGTCGACTTGTCGATCCGCTCGCGGGAGAAGTCGTTGATGTCCAGACCCTGCACGATGCTCCAGTCGCCACCGGCGGTGGTGACCGGGAACGACGAGATGAGGCCCTCCGGCACACCGTAGGAGCCGTCGGAGTAGACCGCCATCGACACCCAGTCGTCGTTCGGGGTGCCCAGCAGCCAGTCGCGGGCCGCGTCGATGGTCGCCGAGGCGGCCGAGGCGGCCGACGAGCTGCCACGCGCGTCGATGATCGCCGCGCCGCGCTTGGCGACGGTCGGGATGAACTCCTCGGCGATCCACTTCTGGTCGTTCACGACCTCGGCGGCGTTACGGCCGCCGATCTCGGCGTGGAAGATGTCTGGGTACTGGGTGGCCGAGTGGTTGCCCCAGATGGTGACCTTCTTGATGTCGGTGACCTTGGCGCCGGTCTTTTTGGCCACCTGCGAGATCGCCCGGTTGTGGTCCAGCCGAGTCAGCGCGGAGAACCGCTCCTTGGGAATGTCGGGTGCGTTGTTCAGCGCGATCAGCGCGTTGGTGTTGGCCGGGTTGCCGGTAACACCGATCCGGACGTCGTCGGCGGCGACGGCGTTCAGCGCCTTGCCCTGGGCGGTGAAGATCGCACCGTTGGCCTCCAGCAGATCGCCGCGCTCCATGCCCGGGCCCCGCGGGCGCGCGCCGACCAGCAGGGCCAGGTTCACGCCGTCGAAAATCTTGTTCGGGTCGGCGCCGATCTGCACGCCCGACAGCAGCGGGAACGCACCGTCGTCAAGCTCCATCACCACACCCTCGAGCGCCTTCAGCGCCGGCTCGATCTCCAGCAGCCGCAGCTCGATCGGGCGGTCGGGGCCCAACAGCGAGCCGCTGGCCAGGCGAAACAGCAGGCTGTAGCCGATCTGGCCGGCGGCGCCGGTGACGGCAACCTTCAGGGGTGTGGGGCTCACGGTCATTCGCTCCTCAGGTGGAGATCGGCAATCGCGTCGGGTCGAAACTAGCGCACCCGCGTACCCGAAAAATCCCTACCCCACCCCGGCGCCGGCGGCGCCGTCCGCTGCCAGCCGTTTGCCATTGAACCCGCGTAGCATGACCGGGGCTTTATCCGATCCGAGCTGCGACGGGAGGTGACGGATGGCTTCGTTTCGCGACATACCGGAAACGCTGCGTCCACTGGCACGGCCTGAACGGGACGAGACTCCCAGTCCGCTGCTGGTGGACCCGCCCGCCGACCAGGCGGTGGTGGATTGCGGCATATATGTAGACGGCGAGCGGCTGCCCGGCACGTTCGGCTACGCCCAAGCCCGCGCCAAGGTGGCCGATTTGCAGCTGAGCGGCCAGGACGCCTTTGCCTGGATCGGCCTGCACGCGCCGACCGAGCACCAGATGCAGGAGGTCGGAGAGGCCTTCGGCATGCATGAGCTGGCCGTTGAGGACGCAGTCTGCGCGCACCAGCGACCCAAGCTCGAGCGCTACGACGAGTCGCTGTTCTTGGTGCTCAAGACGCTGAACTACATGCCGCACGAGTCGACCCTGCTGGCCCGCGAAATCGTCGAAACCGGCGAGATCATGGTCTTCGTCAACCAGGATGTCGTGGTGACCGTCCGGCACGGCGACCACGGTCGGCTCTCCGATGTCCGCAAACGGCTGGACACCGATCCCGACCACCTGCGGCTGGGCCCGTTCGCGGTGATGCACGCGATCGCCGACGCGGTGGTCGACCACTATCTCGAGGTCACCCAGTTGATGGAAGGCGACATCGACGCCATCGAGGAAGAGGCTTTCGCGCCCAACCACCGCACCCAGATCGAGCCGATCTACCAGATGAAGCGTGAGGTGGTCGAGCTGCGCAGATCGGTCAACCCGCTATCGGTGCCGTTCGCGCGTTTGCAGACCGAGCACAAGGACCTGCTGTCCAAAGAGGTCCGGCGCTATCTGCGCGACGTCGGCGACCACCACACCCACGCGGCCGACCAGATCGCCAGCTACGACGAAAACCTCAGCTCGCTGGTACAAGCGGCGCTGGCCCGAGTCGAGATGCAGCAGAACACCGACATGCGCAAAATGTCCGCGTGGGCGGCCCTGCTGGCGATACCGACGATGGTCGCCGGCATCTAC
Source organism: Mycobacterium sp. TH-M11 (assembly GCF_057473725.1). Classification (NCBI taxonomy): domain Bacteria; kingdom Bacillati; phylum Actinomycetota; class Actinomycetes; order Mycobacteriales; family Mycobacteriaceae; genus Mycobacterium; species Mycobacterium sp. TH-M11. Next base: position 2,339 of record NZ_JBYCLD010000495.1, read on the forward strand.
GGGATGAACTTCGAGTACATCCCCGGATTGAAGTGGCATTGGGGCTACCCGACAACGGTCTTCGGCACCGCGGCGATCTGCCTGTTCTTGTATCGAAACTTCCGGCGTAACGGCTGGCTGTAGCGCTGGTTGTCGCGGATCCTCCCGGCGCGGCGCGGGCACGTCAGTGGATGGCTTCGAGGGCCAGCGCGCAACCGGGCCGCTCGCGTCGATCACCTTGTCCAGTCGCCTTCCGAGTGTTCACGCGACGGTTCGACGTCGCGCACGTCGTGGCTCCGGATCGGCCATGACGCTTGCCGCGCGCGACTTTGGCTTCTTCTGGCGGCATCGGCTTACCAAGAGGGAGGTTTCTCGCCATGTGCAGTGAAATGCTGGTAGATTTCAGTGCAATGGCGGTGGGGCTCGCCGCAACCGCAGTCCACTTTGGACGGCCAACGGTCCCTGCGTAACTGATGAATGTCGGTTCGGTCGCGTCAGCGTGGCTCCGAATCGGCCACGGACGCAGAGGAACTCAGGTGAAGGTCAAATTTTCGTCTGTTTCGGCAATCGAAATCCTCGATTCACGCGGGCGGCCGACGCTGTCGGTGCAAGCAACGCTGTCCGACGGGCGGCAGGTTTGTTCCGGGGTGCCCTCGGGAGTTTCGACGGGCAGCCGCGAGGCGATCGAGTTGCGCGACCATGATGAGCGCTACAACGGGATGGGCGTACGCAAGGCCGTGGCCCGCGTCAACGGGCCGATTGCCGAAGAGCTGACGGGTCGGCTGTTCAACAGTCCGGAAGACCTGGATCAGGCCCTGCGTCAGCTGGATGGAACCCCGGACAAATCGCGGTTCGGCGCAAATGCGATCGTCGGTGTCTCCATTGCGGCAGCGCGAGCATTCGCACTTAATGCAGGGAAACCGTTGTGGCAGTATCTGATTCCCGACGGTGTTACTCCACGACTACCGGTCCCACACTTCAACGTCATCAACGGCGGCGCACACGCGCTGAACGGCCTGGATTTTCAGGAATTCATGATCGCCCCGCTCGGGGCACCGTCGCTGCAGGAAGCGATCCGCGCGGGCGCAGAGATTTATGGGCGCCTGCGCTCGACGCTGGCTGACCGCAATCTGGGAACCGGTCTGGGTGACGAGGGCGGTTTCGCGCCGCAGATCGATGGAGCAGACGAGGCTCTGGCGTTGCTCACCACGGCAATCGAGGACGCCGGGTATACCGCTGGGCGCGACGGCGTGGCGATCGCCCTCGATCCTGCCGCCAGCGAATTTCACCGTGACGGCCGTTACCGATTGGGCTGGAACTCGATATCCAGCGACGAACTGATCGACCGCTACGCCGGCCTTGTCGAGAGATATGCGGTCTGGAGCATCGAAGACGGCATGGGCGAGCGCGACACCACCGGCTGGCAGAAGTTGACCAGGACATTGGGTGACGGTGTGCAACTGGTCGGGGACGACAACTTCGTGACCAACCCCGAACTCATCGCAGACGGCGTGCGGGCCGGCGTCGCCAATGCGGCGCTGATCAAGGTCAATCAGATCGGCACTGTCACCGAAACGCTTGAGGCGTTGAAAGTTTGCCGAGAGGCAGGCTACGCGGCGATGATTTCGCATCGCTCGGGCGAGACCGACGACACGTTCATCGCCGATCTGGCGGTGGCCTCGGGCTGCGGTCAAATCAAGTCCGGCGCCCCGGCCCGCGGCGAACGGGTGGCCAAATACAATCGGCTACTTGAAATCAGTTCGTTGACAACAAATCTGGCGTTCGGTCTCCCCGACAAGTGATCACCCGTCCGCCGGCG
>NZ_JBYCLD010000496.1:0-17725 GCF_057473725.1 Mycobacterium sp. TH-M11
CGATTGTGCGGCAACCATTTGAGCCATTCCCACTCCGCCCGGTTGGCAGCGCCGACGGCAGCGACGATCAGTACCGCGGCCGGGCTGTGCAAGACGGCCAGCTGGCACAGCATGGCGCGCAGCAGCGCGCGGGCCTGCCGGCCGTCGCCGCGGATGCGCACCACCGACTGCCCGCGCAGCGCGACCGCGATCGGTGCGCTTACCACCCTCGAGTGTGTGCCGAGAAAGCGCTGCAGCGCAGCCACACTCACCGGGTCCAATCGGTTCACCGATTCCAGGGTCGGCGCCACCAACCGCGCAGCAAGAGGTAGCGGCCCGACGCCGACCCGCACCTGGCAGAAATCTGCGGCCGCGACTTCCCGCTCCCACATCCGGCATCCGCCCACCAGAGTCCACAGCGTGTCAGGATCGGGATGGCGCCAAGTCAACGACAAACACTGCGCTGCAGCATTCTTCAGAGCCGTTTGGCGAATCGTCGACAAATAGTCCAGGTAATCCCCACGTTGGACATTGAGTTCGCCGCGACGACGATCCGAGCCCGAAAGCACCGCCGCCACCGCGGACACCAGCATCACGAGCGGGAACATCATGAACGCCGGATTGTGCGCCACGGTCGAGCGCGCAGCGTACGTCGCAGCCATCGCCCCTACCGCGGCGACGGCCGTGACAATCGGTACGAACCGGATCAACCGGCCGGACTGCGCCCGGTCCGCTATTTCCGGCGGCGCCGCGACCGCGATGTCCTTGGTCTCGTAGTCCGGTGCTGCCATGCGCGCGATCGGCACGCACTTCGCGGTTGCACCGTCGAACGCGTTCCCGAGATCCATGACTCGGGCACGGTAGGCAAGGCAGCGATCGGCGGCAAGTCGCCTGTGGAACAACGCATACGACGTCGCCGCGGCATGGCTAGGGTCCAACGTGGCGAAATGGAGTCAGGTATGCATCAGGTGTCGGTGGCGTCTGTTCGGCGGCGGCTGGTTGTTCATGCGGGTACCGGCAGCGCCGACCTCGTGGTGTCGGCCGCGGTGCCGGTCAATTCATTGATCGCATCGATCATCGACGTCCTCGGCGACACAGGCAACCTAGACGCCGCCGTCCGCTACGAGCTGTCCCGCCCCGGCGGGGCCGTGTTGGACGCGTCGAAGACGTTGCATGAACTTGGGATTCGAGACGGTTACACGTTGTTTCTGGTTCGCGCACCGACGGCATTCGCCGCTCCACCGGGTGACGACGCGGCCGAGGCGGTAGCGGCAGCGATCGCCGAGGTAGAACGGCCCTGGACCCGACGTGCGAGTCGTCTCGTCGGCGGACTGATTTCGTTGTGCCTGGCAATCCTTGCCGCGGCGGTACTGCTGGGAACCGCCTTCGACGTCGACGCACACCGCACCGACTGCGCGGGCATTGCGTTGGTAACCGGACTGCTGGGATTACTGGGGGCGGCAGTCGCATATCGCGTGTTCGACGAACCGGGCGCCGGCCTGAGCTTGGGCCTGATCGGCACCGGATTCACCGCACTAGCCGGACTCTTTGCCGTTCCCGGTGGCCCGGGCGCACCGAATGCACTCTTGGCAGCCGCCGCTGCAGGCACGGCCGCAGCGATCGTCCGCGTGTTCTGCGGCCACGCAATCGTATTCACGGCATTGTCGGTCCTGGCGGCGGTGTGCGCTACCGCGGCCGCGGTGCGCGCAGTCGTCGCCGCACCGCTGCCGGCCATCGGTGCCTGCCTGGCGACAGTCTCGCTGGCTCTGATCGAAGCGGCTGCGCCGCTGTCGGTCATGCTCGCCCGGTTGTCACCTCTGCCCGCCGAAAGTCCCGACGACGCCCACGCACGCACGATCCGCGCACACACCTGGCTCGACAGCCTGATCACGGCTTTCTCCGCCTCCGCCGCCCTGGGCGCCGTCAGCCTGGCGGGCCAGACCTCACTGTCCGGGATCGGCTTCGCCACCGTGGTCGGCGCCGCCCTGCTGCTGCGTGCACGTGCGCACCAGGATCTCGGCCGATCATTGCCGACGATCGTATGCGGCGCGGCTACGCTCTGCAGTGTCTTGGTGGCAGCCACCCGCGGGTACCCCCAGTATGCACCGCACATTGCGGCACTGTCGTTGACGCTCAGCATGTTTGCGCTCTACCTCGGCTTCACCAGTGGATCAACGGCAGCCATTCCAACCGCACGGCGAAGCGTCGAACTGATGCAGTATTTCGCCCTCGCCGCGATTGCCCCGCTGGCGTTCTGGCTCTGCGGCTTCTACGGCGCCGTGCGCAGTCTGAATCTGCCGTGATACCAGCTCGATTGAGGTTGCTGCGATGCTCGGCGACAGCGGCTGTCGCCATTCTGCCGTGGTACGCGGTACCGCTGGCCAACGCAATATCGCCGCCCCCGATTGACCTCAGTAGGCTGCCGCCGCCGGCACCCGCTCGCCCACCACATCCGACCGTCCAGCGCGAGATCTGCGCGGTGGCGTCGACGATTCCCGGTGCGGACGTATCCCAGCTCTCCGGGCTTGATCTACCGCAAGTTTGGAAATTAACCACCGGTTCGGGCCAGCGCGTCGCGGTCATCGACACCGGAGTCGCACCACACCCACGCCTGCCGCACCTGGCCGCGGGCGGGGACTATGTTTCCACCGGTGACGGAAACCAGGACTGTGATGGTCATGGAACCGTCGTTGCCGGGATCATAGGTGCCACAGCCGATCCCAAACATGCCGATGCTTTCAGCGGCGTCGCTCCCGGTGCCGAGCTCATCGGCATCCGGCAGTCCAGCACGAAGTTCGGGACCGCATCGGACCCGACACACCCTGGGTTCGGGGACGTCGACACGATGGCGCGGGCCGTGCGCGATGCCGCTGACCTGGGTGCCACAGTGATCAACATTTCTGCGGTGGCCTGCGCGCGCAGCGACTCGGCTCTCGACGATCGCCCGCTGGGCGCTGCGCTGGCCTACGCCGTCGACAGCAAGAACGTCGTAGTGGTGGCGGCGGCAGGCAATGCCGGCAGTGGGCACTGCCCTGCACAGCAATCCGAACCGGCGACAATCGTCAGCCCTGCTTGGTATGACGACTACGTGTTGACCGTCGGTTCGGTCAACACGCACGGCGAGCCGTCCTCGTTCACCCTGGCCGGGCCGTGGCTCGATGTCGCCGCACCCGGCGAAGGCGTGTTGTCCGTGAACTCCTCAGGTGCGGGACTGGCGAATGCAATGGCCGGAAAGGACGGTTCGACACCGCTTTCGGGGACGAGTTATGCCGCGCCGGTAGTCAGCGGGTTGGCAGCACTGATTCGCAGTCGCTTCCCGACGTGGAGCGCTCGTCGGGTGATGCAACGCATCAAAGCCACCGCGCACCATCCGCCCGGCGGTTGGAACAACCGAACCGGCGCCGGCAGAGTGGACTTCCTGGCCGCGGTGAGCACCGACTCCCCGATAGCTCCGATCGCGTCGGCGCCCCGAACGCTGGCGCCCATCGCCGCACCCGCGCGTCCCACACCGCCGGATGGCCGTGCTTGGCACGCGGCGTCGGTCGGGACGGGGGTCTGCGGCGGCGTAGTGGCGGCGATGCTGGCCGCAAGCGTGCTGCGCACCCGATTACGGCGTGCCGGCGCCTCGCACGACAGCGGGAACATCCTGTGCGACTGAGGCATCGGCTCGGCTCAGATCGGGCCCAGCGGGCAGCGCGGCCAGCAATGGCCACGGTGCGGCAACCGTGGTGAGCGGCAGGCCGAGGTCCTTGGCCGCATCGTCATCGTGCACGGTGAAGCGGACGCCGGTATCGGAGATCAGGAAGCGGGTGCCGGCCCGAGCATTCTCACCGGAGAGACTGGTCGCGCGGACATAGGCCACCCGCCCCGGCGGCAGGTAAACCGCGTCGACAGCGGGTCCGCCTCCATCGGCCTGCGCCAACGCGACCGGTGCGCGGCCAACCGGAACGGGCAGGCCGCCAAGCGAAAACGAGGTCTTGACGCTTCCCGACGCAGCAGGTGTCCAGCTGGCGCAGACCATCGCACCGGGCGCAACCGATTGCGTCGAGGCGCGGTCGGGAAAGTCCGAGACCGGCAGACGGTGCACTGATTTGGTTGCGCGAAGGGCGTCGGGTGCGACCGAGATCGCCGTGTGAGTCCCTTGCGGCTCGGAGAATCGCACAAGCTCGGCGGCGAGTTCCCCCACCCGTTGGACACTATCGGTCAACACCACGTAGTACTCGTCGCGGCCGCTGCGGGCGACCCGCAGCACGTTGCCGACCCGGAAACCGGGCAGCGAGTCGGGGCCTGGTTTCCCGACACCAGGAATTCGAGGTGCCGCAATCGGGGGTGTCTCGGGGATGAGGTTCAGCAGTGTCGACGAAACATGCAGCGGTGGCCGGCCATCGAGCCCCAGCGCACGCGCGACCGCAGGGTCGTCCGGATTCACCACAGCCCGTCGGCCGTTGAACAGGAGGTATGTGGAGCCACCCGTGGCCGGTGTAACCAGCAGGGCCCGGTCACCGTCGAGAACATCAGCCGGCGGTTTCCCGCCGACGACGACCGTCGTGCGGTCACTGCTGTCGCAGACGGTCCACTGCAATTCGGCCACGTCAAGTGGCTTTCCGAGAAACTGCGGGGCGCCGGGGATACCCAACAGCGGACCCAGCTTGTCGCGCGCTAAAGCTGACGCGTCCACTGGTTGCGGGGTTGCGTCGGTTTTCATGATCAATCTGGCCGAGGCCAGGTTCGGCACCGGGTGCAGGGTGTCACCCACCCGTACATAGAGCGCTCCCGACTGCCGCTCCATCACGATGGGCGCGTTAACCGCATCCGGTTGGGGGCGGAGCAGGGCGAGCACCAGACACGCGGCCAGCCCCACAATCGCGAATACCAGGCCAACCGTCAACGCTACCGCGGACGCACGGATCGACTCGTTCACCGCCCGCACGTCGATGCCCAGCAGCGCGCACTCGATTCGACGCCGCAGAAACCGGTGGCCGCTGATCTCCAGCCTCGTCGTCGGATGCCACGCCATTCCACGCCACGATAGGCGCTTGCCATCCGTCGGCCCGTCCGCAATCCACAACCGCGGGCCCGAGCATCATCGAGGTGACCGCGGACCGGAATGTCCGTAGGATCATCTGGTGAGCATTGACTGCATGAGTCGCGTCGCGTCGCGTCGATCCTGGTCACGCCGGGTGAGCGTGACGGCCGCGGCGTTGCTGGGCGCTGGCTCGCTGCTCGTCGCCCCCGGCGCCGTCCCGTCGGCCAAGGCCGACAACTGCCCCGATGTTTCGGTGACCTTCGCCCGCGGCACCGACGAACCTGCGGGTCTGGGCAGCGTCGGCCAGGCCTTCGTCGACGCACTGCGGCAGAAAACCGGCGAGAACATCAATGCCTACCCGGTCAACTACCGGGCCACCCTGTTGCAGATCCACGGCAACGACGGCGCCAAGGACGCGATCAAGCACATCAAGGAGGTCGCCGACAAGTGCCCGGCCACGCCGCAGGTGCTCGGCGGGTACTCCCAAGGCGCATCGGTGGTCGACATCGTCACCGGCACGCAGATCGGCGGCGTCGGCTGGGGCGATGCACTGCCGTCGCAATATGCCAGCCACGTCATCGCAGTCACCACCTTCGGAAACCCGGCCGACCGTAGCGGCGGATCGATCGCGGCCCAGAGCGCGCTGTTCGGCGCCAAGGCCGTCGACTACTGCAACCCCGAGGATCCGATCTGCCACGCCGGCCAAGGCAACGAGTGGAAGGGCCACACCGACGGCTATGTGCCCGTCTACACCAACCAGGCCGCCAGCTTCGTGCAGACCCGACTGTTGGCGGTGGCGCCCCAGACCGGACCCGAAGTACCCGTGGGCGTCCCGCCCGGACCCAGTGCGCCCGAACCGTTCGGCCCCGGGCCGTTCGGCCCCGGCCAGGGTCCGCCGCCGGGCCCCGTCCCCGACGGCCCAGGCCCGACCGTGGTCGACCAGACCCGGCCGGCGGCCTTCCACTGACCGCTAGGGGCTTCACGTCGCTATGAAACTGCGCGGGCTCACGCCGACCGTATTGCTCGTGGCAGGCTTGATGCTGGCGCCCGCGACGATCACGACCGCATCCGCCGCTTGCCCCGACGCGGAGGTGGTGTTTGCCCGGGGACGCCAGGAACCAGCGGGTGCCGGAGTCCTGGGCAACGCATTCGTCAGCGCGCTGCGGTCCAAGGTCAACAAAAGCATCGGCCTCTACGCGGTTCGCTACCCCGCCGATACCGAAGTCGCCGTCGGCGCCAACGACATGAGCGCACACGTCCAATCGACGATCAACAGCTGCCCGGACACCCGCATCGTGCTGGGCGGCTACTCCCTGGGCGCGGCAGTCACCGACGTCGTGATAGCGGCTCCGGGAGCGATGTTCGGCTTCAACAATCCGCTTCCACCCGGCGCCGACCAGCACATCGCCGCAGTCGCCCTGTTCGGCAACGGCACCCAATGGGTCGGACCGATCACCAACTTCAACCCGGTCTATCACGACCGGACCATCGACTTGTGCCACGGCGCCGACCCCATCTGCAATCCAGCCGACCCGCACACCTGGTCGGACAACTGGAACCAACACATGGCCGGTGGCTACATCCAGGACGGCCTGGTCAATCAAGCGGCCGACTTCGTGGCCGGCAAGCTCAACTCAGTCCCGGGTCCGTAGGTCGCGGGTGATCAATGTCCGGGCCGCCAACTCGCCGTCAGCTGGGTAGTCCACGCCGACCAACGTCAGACCCCGCGCCGGTGCGGCGGCGAAGTCACTGGAACGCCTTGTGTCGGAAAGCAATTGGGCGCACCACGTGGCGGTGCGGCGGTGTTCGCCGACCGCCAGCACCGCGCCGACCAGCGACCGCACCATCGACCAGCAAAACGCGTCGGCGGTGACGTGGGCGGTAATCAGGTCGCCGTCGCGCACCCAGTCGAAGCGCTGCAGGTCGCGGATCGTCGTCGCGCCGTCGCGGTGGCGGCAGAACGCGGCGAAGTCGTTGAGGCCCAACAGCTTTTGTGCGGCAGAGGCCATCGCCTCGACGTCGAGCGGGCGCGGCCAACTGGTGATGAAGTGGGCCTGATGCGGATCCACCCCGTAGTCGGCGGTGCAGATCCGATAGACGTAATGACGACGCAGCGCGGAGAACCGCGCGTCGAAACCGGCCGGCGCGCGGGTGATTCGGCGGACTCGCACATCGGCGGGTAGCAGCCGGCCCAGGCGGCGGATCAACGGCTGGAACTCGGGTTGATGGGGCCGTGGCGTGCGCGGATACACGTTGGGCAGCGCGTCGGGGGGAACGTCGACGTGGGCGACCTGCCCGGTGGCGTGTACGCCGGTGTCGGTACGACCGGCCGCGCGCAGTCGCAACTCGCGGCGAAACACCGTCGACAACGCCTCTTCGAGCACACCCGCCACGGTGCGCTGGCCCACCTGCGTGGCCCAGCCGGCGAATTCTGTTCCGTCGTAAGAGATATCGAGCCTCAGACGAACGAGCCCGCCACCGGTGTCGATGGCGGGCACGTCGTTCAACGACAGATCAGGACTCGTCCGCGTCCCCAGCTTCGACTTCTTCGGCTTCTTCGGCTTCGGCCTTGACCTCGTCGGCCTCTTCGGCTTTCGCCTCTTCGGCTTTCGGCTTTTCGACCTTGGCGGCGACTTTCGACGCGCCGACCCGACGGGCGCGGTCGGCCTCAGAGGTCACGGTCTTCTCTTGCACCAGTTCGATGACCGCCATCGGGGCGTTGTCGCCCTTGCGGCTCTCGACTTTGATGATGCGGGTGTAGCCACCGTTGCGGTCGGCGAAGTGCGGCCCGATCTCGGCGAACAGGGTGTGCACCACATCCTTGTCGCGGATCTTCTTGAGCACCTCACGCCGGTTGTGCAGCGTGCCCTTCTTGGCGTGGGTGATCAGCTTCTCGGCGTAGGGCCGAAGCGCCCGCGCCTTGGGCTCGGTGGTCTTGATCCGGCCGTGCTCGAACAGCGCCGTCGCCAAGTTGGCCAGGATCGCCTTTTGGTGTGCAGACGACCCGCCGAGGCGAGGACCCTTAGTGGGCTTGGGCATTTCGACTTCTCCTACGTGGGGCCGGCCCCCGTATCAGGTAGGGCCGGGACGGCACTCTTGCGAGCAGTTGGGTCTTAGAGCTGTTCGGTTTCGGCGTAGTCCTGGTCGTCGTAGGCGGCGGCCTCAGCGGACCACGTGCCGGTGGCGACGTCATAACCGGCAACCTCCGACGGATCGAAGCTGGCCGGGCTGTCCTTGAGCGACAGGCCCAGCTGGTGCAGCTTGACCTTCACCTCGTCGATGGACTTCTGACCGAAGTTGCGGATGTCGAGCAGGTCGGACTCGGTGCGCGAGACCAACTCGCCGACGGTGTGCACGCCTTCGCGCTTGAGGCAGTTGTAGGAGCGCACGGTCAGGTCCAGGTCGTCGATCGGCAGTGCGAACGACGCGATGTGGTCGGCCTCGGCCGGTGACGGGCCGATCTCGATGCCCTCGGCTTCGACGTTGAGTTCGCGTGCCAGACCGAACAATTCGACCAGGGTCTTACCGGCGGACGCCAGTGCGTCGCGGGGTCCGATCGAGCTCTTGGTCTCCACGTCGAGGATCAGCTTGTCGAAGTCGGTGCGCTGCTCGACACGGGTCGCGTCCACCTTGTAGGTGACCTTGAGCACCGGCGAGTAGATGGAATCGACCGGGATACGGCCGATTTCGGCGCCCGATGCCTTGTTCTGCACGGCCGGGACGTAGCCGCGGCCACGCTCGACGACCAGCTCGATCTCAAGCTTGCCCTTGTCGTTCAGGGTCGCGATGTGCATCTCCGGGTTGTGCACGGTGACGCCCGAAGGTGGCACGATGTCGCCCGCGGTGACATCGCCCGGACCCTGCTTACGCAGATACATGGTCACCGGCTCGTCCTCTTCGGAGGACACCACCAGGCTCTTGAGGTTCAAGATGATGTCGGTGACATCTTCCTTGACGCCCGGCACGGTGGTGAACTCGTGCAGCACACCGTCGATGCGAATGCTGGTGACCGCGGCGCCCGGAATCGAGGACAGCAGCGTGCGCCGCAGCGAGTTACCCAGCGTGTAGCCGAACCCCGGCTCCAACGGCTCGATGACGAACTGCGAACGGCTGTCGCTGATGACCTCTTCGGACAAGGTCGGTCGCTGTGAAATCAGCATGGTGTTTCTCTATCTCCTTCTCGGCACCCGCTATTTGATGCCGGATCGGTTATCTGGTTGCCGCTTGTGCGGCCCCAGAGTTACTTCGAGTAGTACTCGACGATCAGCTGCTCGGTGAGCGGCACTTCGATCTGAGCACGCTCGGGTAGTTGGTGGATCAGGATGCGCTGCTGCTCGCCGACCACCTGGATCCAGCTGGGGATCGGACGGTCACCGGAGGTCTCGCGGGCGATCTGGAACGGCACGGTGTTCAGCGACTTGCCCTTGATGTCGATGATGTCGTACTGCGACACCCGGTAGCTGGGGATGGTCACCTTGACGCCGTTGACCGTGAAGTGCCCGTGGCTGACCAGCTGACGGGCCATCCGACGGGTCCGGGCGATACCGGAGCGGTACACGACGTTGTCGAGCCGGCTTTCCAGGATCTGCAGCAGCTCGTCACCGGTCTTGCCGGGCCGGCCGGCCGCTTCTGCGTAATAGCGGCGGAACTGCTTTTCCATGACGCCGTAGGTGAAGCGGGCCTTCTGCTTCTCCTGCAGCTGCTGGCGGTATTCGCTCTCCTTGATCCGCGCGCGGCCGTGCTGGCCGGGCGGGTAGGGGCGCTTCTCGAAGGACTGATCCCCACCGACGAGGTCGACGCCGAGACGGCGCGACTTGCGGGTCATGGGTCCGGTGTAACGAGCCATGTCTTTCTATCTCCTCTAGACCCGGCGCCGCTTGGGCGGACGGCAACCGTTGTGCGGCTGCGGTGTGACGTCGGAAATGGCGCCGACCTCGAGGCCGGCGGCCTGCAGCGACCGGATCGCGGTCTCGCGGCCCGAACCCGGACCCTTGACGAACACGTCGACCTTCTTCACGCCGTGCTCTTGGGCCTTGCGGGCGGCGTTCTCGGCGGCCAGCTGTGCGGCGAACGGAGTCGACTTACGCGATCCCTTGAAGCCGACGTGACCCGACGATGCCCACGCCAGGACGTTGCCCTGCAGGTCGGTGATCGTCACGATCGTGTTGTTGAACGTGCTCTTGATGTGCGCGGCGCCGTGCGGAACGTTTTTCTTTTCCCGGCGCCGGGTCTTTTGACCCTTCTTCGCGGAAGCCTGCCCAGGCTTTTTGGTTGGGGGCATGGTTTTACCTGGCCTTCTTCTTGCCGGCGATGGTGCGCTTGGGGCCCTTACGGGTGCGCGCATTGGTCTTGGTGCGCTGACCGCGCACCGGCAGGCCGCGACGGTGCCGAAGGCCCTGGTAGCAGCCGATCTCAATCTTGCGGCGGATGTCGGCCTGCACCTCACGGCGCAGGTCACCCTCGACCTTGAGGTTGCTTTCGATGTAGTCGCGCATCTGGGTCACCTGATCGTCGGTGAGGTCCTTGGTGCGCAGATCTTTGTCGATCCCGGTCGCGGCCAGGATTTCGTTGGAGCGGGTTCGGCCGATGCCGAAGATGTAGGTCAGCGCGACCTCCATGCGCTTGTCGCGCGGGAGGTCGACGCCCATCAATCGAGCCATGGGATGGCATTCCTTCTCTATGCGGAGGTCTCAATTCCCAGCCCGTTCCCTGGCGCAGAAACTAGCTCGCTGCTCCGGGGTCCGGCCTCCGTTCCGGACGTGACTGAGCGGCCCATTTGGAAAAGAATGCAGCCGATCAGTGGTGCTGGGAGGTTTGTATTCAGTTGTCGTGATCTGATTGTCCGGCTCCTCCTCGGTCCGCTTCGCGGACCGCATCATCGCCGGACGGCGCCTCAACGCTTGCGGGTTGCTTAGCCCTGGCGCTGCTTGTGGCGCGGATCAGAGCAGATCACCATGACCCGTCCATGCCGACGGATCACCCTGCACTTGTCGCAGATCGGCTTGACGCTCGGGTTCACCTTCACGGCTGTTTTCGATCCTGTTCTGTCTTCTCGTCGGTTGCGGTGTTCGGGCTTTTACTTGTAGCGGTACACGATGCGGCCCCGGGACAGGTCGTAGGGAGACAACTCCACCACCACCCGGTCCTCGGGCAGAATGCGGATGTAGTGCTGCCGCATCTTGCCGCTGATGTGGGCAAGCACCTTGTGGCCGTTTTCCAGCTCAATGCGGAACATCGCATTGGGCAGGGGCTCGACCACGCGGCCCTCGACCTCGATGGCGCCGTCCTTCTTGGCCATGACTTCTCTTCGAATCCTCGTCTTTTCGTTTCGTTGCTTCTGAGCCCGTACCGGCGCAGCGCGCACCGGCCCTACAACGTGAGCCAGTGACAGGAAATTCCTAAGACAGGGCACGCGAGAAACCAGCGCGATGAAGCACCGTTGCTCCACGATACCCGCTCACACGTGCTGGCCAAAATCGTTGGCAGAGCATCCGGCAGCGCGACCGTCGGCGCACGCGCCAGCTCTGACAAGCGCATACTTGACGCTGATGACCAGCCGCGCACACACCGACGCCGTCTCACGCAAGCCGGTGATGCTGACCGTCGACGACGATCCCGCGGTGTCCCGGGCCGTCGCTCGGGATTTGCGCCGCCGGTACGGCGACGCCAACCGCATCATCCGGGCCGAATCGGGCCCCGACGCGCTCGACACCCTCAAGCAGCTCAAGCTGCGCGGCGAGACGGTCGCGATGCTGGTTGCCGACTACCGGATGCCGCAGATGACCGGTATCGAGTTCCTCGAAGCGGCGATGGACCTCTACCCCGCCGCCAAGCGGGTGCTGCTCACCGCCTACGCCGACACCCATGCCGCGATCGACGCGATCAACGTCGTCGACCTCGACCACTACCTGCTCAAACCGTGGGATCCGCCCGAAGAGAAGCTCTACCCCGTCATCGACGAACTCCTGGAGGCCTGGCGGCGGACCCCGGAGCGCCCGATTCCGCACACCAAGGTCATCGGTCATCGCTGGCATGCGCGCTCCTGGGAGGCCCGCAACTTCCTGGTCCGCAACGGCCTGCACTACAAGTGGTTCGAGGCCGACCAACCCGACGGTGAACAACTGTTGCTGGCTGCCGGCGAAGACGGCAAGCGGCTACCGGTCGTCGTCACCGAGAAGGGCGACCCGCTGATCGAACCGAGCGACGCCGAGCTGGCCGACAATTTGGGCCTGACGACCACGCCGTCGCAGGACTTCTACGACCTGATCGTGGTCGGCGGCGGGCCGGCGGGCCTGGCCGCCGCCGTGTACGGCGCGTCGGAGGGTCTGCGCACGGTGTTGATCGAATCGACCGCAACGGGCGGGCAGGCGGGCCAGAGTTCGAAGATCGAGAATTACCTGGGCTTTCCCGACGGGGTGTCCGGCGACCAATTGGCCACCCGAGCCCGCCGACAGGCCGAGAAATTCGGCGCCGAACTCATCACCACCCGGACAGCCGTCGCCCTGGAGGTGAGCGGCTCCAAGCGCACCGTGCGGTTCGACGACGCCAGCTCCATCGACGGGCGCGCGATCATCGTCGCCACCGGTGTCGCCTACAACCAGTTGACGGCCGAGGGCTGCGCCGCGCTGTCCGGGCGCGGCGTCTACTACGGAGCCTCGGTCGCCGCGGAGTGCGAAGGCGAAGAGGTCTACGTCATCGGCGGGGCGAACTCCGCCGGCCAGGCGGCCATGCACCTGTCCAGCCGGGCGAAATCGGTGACGATCCTGGTGCGCGGGCCGTCGTTGGAAGCATCCATGTCGCATTACCTGATCCAGCAGATTCAAGCCCGGCCCAACATCCACGTCCGCACCTGCACCGAAGTGCACTGCGTTACCGGCGATGAGCACCTCGAGACCCTCACGCTGATCGATAACCGGAGCCGCACCACCGAGGACGTCAACTGCGGCCGGATGTTCATCTTCATCGGCGCGGCACCGCGAACCGACTGGCTCGACGGTGTGCTGGCCCGCGACGTACACGGCTTCATCCTCACCGGCCCGGATCTGCGCAACGTCTGCGGCTGGTCACTGGACCGGCCGCCACACCATCTGGAGACCAGCGTGCCGGGCGTCTTCGTGGCCGGCGACGTGCGGTCTGAGTCCGCGAAGCGGGTCGCGGCAGCGGTCGGAGAGGGGTCGATGGCGGTCATGCTGGTGCACCGTTATCTGGCGGAGTCTTAAGGTCATGGCCCCGACAACTGGCTGTGACGCAGATGAACTGCGCACGCTGTTCCTCTTCGAACAGCTCAGCGACGAACAACTCGCGACGCTGTGCGCCGTCGGGCAGATCAACCACTTTGAACCGGGCCCGCTGTTCGTCGAGGGCGAGCCGGCCACCTGTTTCTACGTGCTCATCGAGGGCGAGCTGGCGATGTCCAAGCTCTCCGGCGGCCAGGACATCGAAACCAACCGGACCTCGCACCGCGGCGTGTATTGCGGTGCGTGGCAGGCGTTCACCGGCGAGAAGCAGCAGCTCTACACCGCATCGGTACACGTGACCAAGCCGTCGCGGTTTTTCGTGATGGACGCCCCGGCGTTCGCCGCGTTCATGCAAGACCAGTTCCCGATGGCGGTTCATCTGCTCGACGGCATTGCCGTCGGTACCGAGCGAACCCGTCGGCTGATCGACAATCGCGAAAAGCTGCTGGCGCTCGGCCAGCTGTCGGCCGGACTCACTCATCAGCTGAACAACCCGGCGGCCGCCATCGCCCGAGCGGCCCAGGAATTGCGCGGTCGCATCTCCAACATGCGCGGCAAGCTGGCGATGCTGGCCGACGGCACCGTGAGCCCGGAGACGCTGAATGCGTTGGTGAGACTGCAAGATGCCGTCGCCGAGCAGGTGGCCAAGTCGCCGTCGGTGCATCTAAACGCGATCGAGACATCGGACCGCGAAGACGCGGTGGCCGACTGGCTGGACGACCACGGCATCGACGGCGGATGGGACATCGCGCCAGACTTCGTCGAAGGTGGCATCGATACCGATTGGCTTGAGCGTATCGCCGCGACCGCCGCCGATCTGGAAGCGTCGACATCGTTGGGTTTGGCGATCCAGTGGATCAGGTACACGATTGCGAGCGAGCTGCTGATGAATCAGCTTGTCGAAGCGAGCCAACGTATTTCGGCGCTGGTGGCCGACGCCAAGCAGTACTCGCAGCTGGATCGCGCCCCCTTCCAGGTGGCCGACGTCCACGACCTGCTGAAGAGCACCGTCACCATGTTCGCCGATCGACTGGGTAAGGACGGCACCGCTCAGATCAAGGTGGCCAAGGAATTCGATCGCACCCTTCCGCGAATACCTTGTTATCCAGGCGATCTCAACCAGGTGTGGACGAACATCATCGACAACGCGATCGCGGCGATGGGGACCGCGGGCGGCACGCTGACGATCCGCACCTGCCGCGAGGCCAATGAGATGTTGCGCGTGGAGATTGCCGACACCGGCCCGGGCATCCCCGAAGATGTGCTCGAGCACATCTTCGAGCCGTTCTTCACCACCAAGCCGGTGGGCGAGGGCACCGGGCTGGGTCTGGACCTGGCCTGGAAGATCGTCGTCAAAAAACACCACGGCGATCTGCGGGTCGAGTCGGCGCCTGGCGACACCCGGTTCATCGTCTTGCTGCCGCTGGAGATGCCGCCGGTGGTCGATGTGGCGCTCCCCCAGGACGGCGAGACCGCCGAGGAAAGCGCGCGGCCCTAAGCCCCGCGCAACCCCCAGGGCCAAATCCGGAATACCGGCCGGCGATCAGTAGGTTGGAGCCACCATGACCGATTCTGGGGCGCACAAGCCCAATCTCGGCCGCTTCGGGTCATTCGGACGCGGCGTCACGCCTGAACAAGCCAAAGACATCGAGGCCCTGGGCTACGGGGCGGTCTGGGTCGGCGGCTCGCCGCCCGCCGAGCTGGCCTGGGTCGAGCCCATCCTGGAGGCGACGACGACGCTGCAGGTGGCCACCGGCATCGTCAACATCTGGTCGGCGCCGGCCCGGCCGGTCGCCGAATCGTTCCATCGCATCGACCGCGCCTATCCCGGCCGTTTCCTGCTCGGTATCGGCGTCGGGCACCCCGAGGCGGTGTCCGAATATCGCAAGCCCTACGACGCGCTGGCGGAGTACCTCGACCAGCTAGACGAATGCGGCGTCCCCGCCGACCGCCGGGTGGTCGCGGCGTTGGGGCCGCAGGTACTCAAGTTGTCGGCGCGCCGCAGTGCGGGCGCACACCCGTATCTGACCACGCCGGAGCACACCGCGCAGGCCCGCGCGTTGATCGGCCCGTCAGCGTTTCTGGCCCCCGAGCACAAGGCGGTGCTCACCACCGACGCGAAGCAGGCGCGCGCCGTCGCCCGCAAAGTGCTGCCGGTGTACTTCAACCTGGCCAAAACCTGGCCAACTACCGCAACAACTGGAAGCGGCTGGGCTTTTCCGAGGAAGAGACGACTTTCCCGGGCAGCGATCGCCTGATCGACGCGCTGGTGGCATACGGCAGCCCGGCGGCCATCGCTGCGCGGCTCACCGAGCACCTGGACGCCGGCGCCGACCACGTGCCCGTGCAAATCCTGACCAAAGATGAAAACCTGGTGTCGGCGCTGGCCGAGCTCGCAGGCCCGCTGGGACTGACACCGGCCTGACAATCCACAGGGGGAACTCGATGAACGAGGGCGTATCACTCAAACCCGACTTGGGTCGATACGGCGTGTGGCTTCCCAGTCGTTCCGTCAGCCCCGGCGTGGCGCAACAGATCGAGGCGCTGGGCTACGGCGCGGTCTGGGTGGGCGGCTCCCCCGATGCCGACCTCAGCTGGGTCGAGCCCGCACTGGCGGAGACCTCGCGGCTGCAGCTGGCGACCGGGATCGTCAACATCTGGGCCTCGCCGGCCACCGACGTCGCCGAGTCCTTTCATCGCATCGAAAAGGCTTACCCAGGAAGGTTTCTGCTCGGTATCGGAGTCGGGCACCCCGAGCACACTGACGTCTACAAGAAGCCCTACGACGCACTGGTGGAATATCTCGACGTGCTCGACGGCGCTTCGGTGCCCACCAGTCGGCGGGTGCTCGCGGCGCTGGGCCCCAAGGTGCTGGCTCTTTCGGCGGAGCGCAGCGCCGGTGCCCATCCGTACCTGACGACTCCAGAGCACACCGCGCAGGCACACGAACTGCTGGGCAACACGGTGTTCCTTGCTCCCGAACACAAGGTCGTGCTGACCCAGAGCGCCGGCGAGGCCCACGAAATCGGTCGCCGGACCATTGAGTTCTATCTGGATCTGAGCAACTACGTGAATAATTGGCGCCGGCTCGGCTTCACCGACTCCGATGTGCGTAAACCCGGTAGCGACAAGCTGATTGACGCCGTGGTCGCCTACGGCACGGCGGAGCAAGTGGCCGCGCGCCTCAACGAGCATCTGGATTCCGGCGCCGATCATGTGGCGATCCAGGTGTTGGGCGGGCCCGACGGAAAGCTCCTGGGCGCGCTGGAAGCACTGGCCGGACCGCTGGGGTTGACGCCTGCCGGCTGAGGGCAGGTCTAAGGTTTGCTCCATGCGAATGCTGGTTACCGGTGGCGCTGGATTCATCGGCGCCAATTTCGTGCATCGCACCGTGCGGGCCCACCCAGCCGATACGGTGACGGTGCTCGACGCGATGACCTACGCGGGCAGTCGCGAGTCGCTGGCGCCCGTCTCGGAGCACATCACATTGGTGCAAGGCGACATCACCGACGCGGATCTGGTTGACGAGTTGGTCGCCGAATCCGACGCCGTCGTGCACTTCGCCGCCGAAACGCACGTCGACAACGGCTTGGCCGATCCGGCGCCGTTCCTGCAGGCCAATGTCGTCGGGACGTTCACGATCTTGGAGGCGGTGCGCCGGCACGGGGTGCGGCTGCATCACGTCTCTACCGACGAGGTCTACGGCGACCTGGAGCTGGACGCCGCCGAGCGGTTCACCGAGTCCACGCCCTACAACCCGTCGAGCCCGTACTCGTCGACCAAGGCCGCCTCCGACCTGTTGGTGCGCGCGTGGGTGCGGTCTTACGGGGTGCGCGCGACAATCTCCAACTGCTCCAACAACTACGGTCCCTATCAGCACGTGGAGAAGTTCATCCCCCGGCAGATCACCAACGTGCTGACCGGGCGGCGGCCGAAGCTGTACGGCGTCGGCGCCAACGTCCGGGACTGGATTCACGTCGACGATCACAACGACGCAGTGCGCTGCATTTTGGACAACGGCAGGCCCGGACGAACCTATCTGATCGGCGCCGACGGCGAGCGCGACAACTGTTCGGTGCTGCGAACCCTGCTCGAATTAATGGGACGCGATCCCAACGACTTCGACCACGTCGTCGACCGGGCCGGCCACGACCTCCGGTACGCCATCGACCCATCGCAGCTGCGCAGTGAATTAGGTTGGGCGCCAAAACATACCGACTTCACCGAGGGCTTGCGCGCCACCATTGACTGGTATCGCGCAAACGAAGCTTGGTGGCGGCCACTCAAAGAGGCCGTCGAGGCGCGCTACGAACAACGGGGTCAATGACATGCAAGCCCGAGAACTCGACATCGCCGGCGCGTGGGAGATCACCCCGCAGTTGCACCCCGACTCACGCGGCCTGTTCTTCGAATGGCTGACCGACCACGGATTCACCGAGTTCGCGGGGCATCGGTTAGATGTCCGCCAGGCCAACTGTTCGGT
>NZ_JBYCLD010000497.1:0-10176 GCF_057473725.1 Mycobacterium sp. TH-M11
GGCCCACCAACTGCTACACCGGGCCGGGCAGCGCAAGCTGATCGGCGGTCAGGAAGACCAGCTCATCGACATCGCCCTGGAGATCAAACGCGAACAAGCCGCCGGCGGCTAACCTTTGGCTGACACATAGCCCGCGCATAGCCACCGCGGGTAGCCTTGATCACATGAGCACGACATCCAAGACACTGCGCGGCCTGCTCGCCGGGGGGCTGCTGGCGGTGAGCGCTGCGACCCTGATCGCGCTGCCGGTGGCGAACGCCCAATGCAATGGCCAGACAGTGGGTAATTCCATCAACTCCTACCTGGAGCGGCATCCCGACCTTCACCAGCAACTGATCGACAAGTCGGAGGCTGAGGGCAGTGGTGGCAACGTCATGGACTACCTGAACCGGCATCCGGACGTGCGGCAGCATCTGATCGACCTGTCGGCGCAGTGCGCCCCGTAGGGGATCACTGTCGCGTCGCCGCTGCACTTCGCGTTCACGGCTGGGGGTCGCACGCGGAGATGTTCGCCCATTGACGAAAACTAGAACACGTTCTAGCGTCGAGGCGTGTTCTCTGAGCCGCTAGTCGCCGCCATCGCCGAGGCCGAAGAATTGGTCGCCGGCGCGCCCCATATCGAGACCGAAGCCGACCTGCTCGAGGGGCTGCAGTACCTGGCCGGCTGTATCGCCGGGTGCACGCACATGGTGTTCGACTACGACCGCGACCATCCCGTGCTTCTGTCGGGCACCGGGCCGTACACCAAGATGGGCCTGGACAACCCGGACACGCTGTACTTCGGCTGCCGGGTGCAGCCCGATCGCGACTACCTCGTCAAGGGTGTTCGCGGGACCACCACAGATCTGAGTTTCCAGCTGCTCGGCGGCGAATACACCGACGGTAATGTGCCCGCCAGCCAGGCGGCCTTCGATGACCGCGAACTCGATATCGCCGCGGACGGCAGCTTCCAATGGCGGGTACGGCCCACCAGTCCCGGCCAGTTGGTGATCCGCGAGGTTTACGGCGACTGGGCTGCGCAGCGGGGGACGCTGTCCATCTCGCGGTCCGACACGGTCGGCACTGCTCCGCCGCCACTGAGCCGCGCGACAATCGAAAAGCGTTACAGCGCAGCCGGAAAGCAGTTGGTCAACCGGATCAAGACGTGGCTGCAGTTTCCGCAGTGGTTCTACCTGGACATCCCGGTCAACACGATGGTTGCGCCGCGCCTGACGCCCGGTGGTCTGGCAACGCAGTACTCTTCGGTCGGTCACTTCGAACTGCAGCCCGACGAGGCTCTGGTCATCGCGCTGCCGGTGACCGACGCGCCCTACCTCGGTTTCCAGCTGGGTAGCCTGTGGTACATCTCGCTGGACTACATCAACCACCAGACGTCGCTGAACAACGCTCAGGCGCAAGCGGATCCGGACGGTAAGGTCCGCATCGTCGTCGCCGACCAGAACCCCGGCGTCACCAACTGGGTCGAAACGCTGGGCCACCGCCGCGGCTTTCTGCAGTTCCGCTGGCAGCGGGTGTCGCGTCCGCTCACCGAGGCCGACGGTCCCTCCGTCGAGCTCGTCAAGATCGACAAGCTCCCGGCCGTCTTACCGCATTACGAGCACAACAGGATTTCTGAGGAAGACTGGCATACACGAATCGCGTTGCGCCAAGAGCAAATCGCAGCAAGGATGCTGGGTTGAAAAGGGTCAAGCCATGACGGGAATGCTCGACAAGAAAGTCATCGTGATCAGTGGTGTGGGCCCGGGGCTCGGTACCACGCTGGCCCACCGATGTGCGCAAGAAGGCGCCGAACTGGTCCTTGCGGCACGCACGGTCGAGCGCCTGGAGGAACTCGCCAAGCAGCTCGGCGACGCCGGGCACAAGGCTCTGGCGGTGCGCGCGGACATCACCGAAGACGACGACGTGGCCGCTCTGGTGGAATCCGCCGCGTCGAACTTCGGCAAGGTCGACGTTCTGATCAACAACGCCTTCCGAGTGCCGTCGATGAAACCGTTGGCCGCAACCAGCTTTCAGCACATCCGCGATGCGATCGAGCTGAGCGCCCTGGGTGCGTTGCGCCTCATCCAAGCCTTCACGCCGGCGCTGGAGGAAGCATGCGGTTCGATCGTCAACGTCAACTCCATGGTGCTGCGGCACTCGCAGGCGAAATACGGGGCCTACAAGATGGCCAAGTCCGCGCTGCTGTCGATGTCGCAGTCGCTGGCCACCGAGCTCGGCGAGAAGGGTATCCGCGTCAATTCTGTTGCACCCGGCTATATCTGGGGTGAGACGCTGCAAGCCTATTTCGAGCATCAGGCCGGTAAGTATGGCACCACCGCCGAGCAGATCTACCAGGCCACCGCCGCCAACTCCGACCTCAAGCGCTTGCCCACCGAAGAGGAGGTGGCGTCGGCCATCCTTTTCATGGCCAGCGACTTGTCCAGTGGGATCAGCGGTCAGACGTTGGACGTCAACTGCGGCGAGTACCACAACTAGATATGACTGCTGCCGCCGGTGACGATGCAGAGCGAAGCGATGAGGAGGAGGCGGCGTAATGGGTGAACGCACCGACATTGCCACTGTCGACGAATTGCATGCCTCGGCCACCAAGCTCACCGGGCTCGACGACTTCGGCGCCGACGACGACAACTACCGCGAAGCGCTCGGCGTGCTGCTCGACTCGTACCGTCAAGAAGCCGGTCTGACGGTGTTGGGCAGCAAGATGAATCGCTTCTTCCTGCGCGGTGCACTAGTGGCCAGGCTGCTGTCGGAGTCGGCGTGGAAGCAGTATCCGCAGCACGCCGACGTGGCGATCAATCGGCCTATCTTCGTCACCGGGCTGGTGCGCACCGGCACCACGGCATTGCACCGACTGCTCGGCGCCGACCCGGCACACCAGGGTCTGCACATGTGGCTGGCGGAGTTTCCGCAGCCGCGCCCGCCGCGCGACACCTGGGAATCGCACCCGCTGTATCGCCAACTCGACGACCAGTTCACCCAGCACCACCAGGACAACCCGGGCTACACCGGCCTGCACTTCATGGCCGCCTACGAGCTCGAGGAATGCTGGCAGCTGCTGCGCCAGTCACTGCATTCGGTGTCCTACGAGACGCTGGCACACCTTCCCGGTTACTCAAAGTGGTTGTCGCAGCGGGACTGGACGCCCGCCTACCGCCGGCATCGCAAGAATCTTCAGCTGATCGGGCTCAACGATGTCGAGAAGCGCTGGGTTCTGAAAAACCCAAGCCACCTGTTCGCGCTCGACGCGTTGATGGAGACCTACCCCGACGCCCTGGTGATTCAGACGCATCGGCCGGTCGAGACGATCATGGCGTCGATGTGTTCACTGGCCCAGCACACCACCGACGGTTGGTCGACAACGTTTGTCGGCGCGCAAATCGGTTCGGACGCGATGGAAACCTGGTCACGTGGCCTGGAGCAGTTCAACACCGCGCGGGCCAAGTACAACCCGGCCCAGTTCTACGACGTCGACTATCGAGAATTGATCGCTGACCCGATCGGCACGGTCGCCGACATTTACCAGAAATTCGACATCCCGCTCACTGACGAGGCGCGGCAGGCGATGGAGGACAGCCACGCCGAAAGTCAAACCGGTGCAAGGGCTCCCAAGCACAAGTACGAGCTGGCCGACTACGGGCTGACCGCCGAGGCGGTCAAGGAACGCTTCGCCGGACTGTGACCGATTTGCCCGGCTCCTCGGCTGTTCGCTGCGCGAACCGCATCGTCGCCGGGCTGTGATCGTTTTGCCCGGCTCCTCGGCTGTTCGCTGCGCGAACCGCATCGTCGCCGGGCGATCTAGCCGTCGCCAGGCGGCGTAGCCGTGGATACCGCTTCCAGGCACCCTTCGGCGACGGCATGCTCGATGCTATCGGCAAGCTTCGGGCAGGCCCGCGACCGCGCGCTGGGTTGGCCGTTGGCACGGACCTCGGCGAAGTAGGCGCATCGTTGCAGGGCTTCGCTATTCCATTGCACCGCAGTGTGTCCGGGGCCCAGACGCTTGACGTTGACCGTGCCGTGACAGAACCGGCAGTCCACCGGCTGTAAGCCTGCGGTCAGGTAGCGGGTCTGGTCGGCTTGGGTCGCCGCCCGCATCGCCGCCGCGCGATCCGGGTCGTCGGCGAAATCCGGTGCCTTAGACCAAGATCCACCGCTCGTACCGTTGCCGGCCGGGGCAGGCTCGTCATGGCTTTCGTGATCGCCATGGAGCATCAGCATCGAACGAGCGAGCCGATCGACGTCAGGCGGCTGGTCCGACGAGCTCATGTAGCGGGCTGCTCGGCCTTCGTTTCGGGTGCTGAAGCCCGCTTCTTCAGGTTCTCGTCGACCTCCACATGCCACTTCTCGTTGGCGATGGTGGTGTCTACCTCGATCTCGAAGCGGTCCGTCATGTCCGGCGTCACGTCTGCGACGTCAACGTAGAACTGCTGATACCAGCGTCGCATCTGGTACACCGCACCGTCCTCTTCGACCAGCAGCGGATTGTCGATGCGGGTCTTGTGCTTCCATATCTCGACGTCCTGCAGAAACCCTTTGCTGACGCCCTCGGTGAATACCTTGGCCAGCTTGTTGGTCATCTTTTCGTCCATGCCCTTGGGCTTTTCGACGATGACACCCCACATCAGCACGAACGAGTTCTGCGTGACGGGGTAGTGACAGTTGATCAGAATGGACTCGGCCTTGTAGTCGCCGTAGGCATTGTGCAGCCAGTTGATCATGAACGACGGGCCGAAGTAGGACGCCTCCGAATCCAGATGCGCCTCGCCGTAGGAGGTGCCCAGGTCGTTGACGTCGGGCCGCCCGACATTGTGCAGGTACTGCGAGGCGATGTGGCCCTCGAAGACGTTCTTGAAGTACGTCGGGAGACCGAAATGGATGTAGAAAAAGTGCGCCATGTCGGTGACGTTGTCGATGATGTCGCGGCAGTTCGACCCCTCGATCAGGATCGAGTTCCACCGCCATTCGGTCCACTCGTCACTGGCCGCCTCCGGAATCTCCGGGATCTGCACCTCGGGCGGTGGTGGATTGCCCTCGACGTCATGCCAGACGAACAGCAAGCCACCGCGCATGTCGGTCGTCCAGGACCGGGTGCGGGCCAACCGCGGAGTGCGCTTGGCGTAGGGCACCAGCTTGCATTTGCCGTCGCCGCCCCAACGCCAGTCGTGGAACGGGCAGGCGATTTCGTCGCCCTTGACGGTGCCCTGTGCCAGGTTGCCGCCCATGTGCCGGCAGTAGCCGTCGAGGACGTGCACGTCGCCATGGGAGTCGGCGAACACGACGAGGTGGGTGCCGAATGCCTCGATCCCATGCGGCTCGCCATCCAGGTAGTCCTTGACCGGGCCCAGGCAGTGCCAGCCGCGGGCATAGCGGTCGGGCAGGGTGCCGGCGTCGATCTCGCGAACTTCGGCGGTTTCGGTAGCCATCAGGCCTCCAGGGTTATCGGACTTCTAACTAGAACACGTTACAGTTTTTTCCCCGGATCGCGCAATGACGGCGACAGCACCACCGGTGACTCCGCCTGCGGTATATGTGGACGATGCCGCTGTTCTCCTTTGAAGGCCGATCTCCGCGCGTCGATCCCACCGCCTTCGTCGCCCCGACCGCCACCCTGATCGGCGACGTTACTGTCGAGGCGGGAGCATCGGTGTGGTTCAACACCGTGCTGCGCGCCGACTACGGGCCGGTGATCGTGCGTGAGGGTGCGAACGTGCAGGACGGCTCAGTGCTCCATTCACCGCCGGGCGTTCCCGTCGACATCGGCCCCGGCGCGACCGTCGCGCACATGTGCGTCATTCACGGCGCCCACATCGGCGCCGAGGCGCTGATCGCCAACCACGCCACCGTGCTCGACGGCGCGGTGATCGGCGAGCGCAGCTTGGTCGCGGCGGGAGCGCTGGTGACCGGCGGTACGAAGATCCCGGCCGAGGTCCTGGTTGTCGGATCACCGGCCATCATCAGGGGGCCGATTGCCGGCACCGGGGCCGAGATGTGGGTGAAGGTGAACCCGAAGGCCTACCAAGAACTCGCTCAGCGCTATCTGACTGGACTGGAAGCGATTTAAACCTTGCGCGCGCTCGCGGTGGCCTGGTCGACTTCCCAGTAGGCGCGTAGCGCCAGCAGATTGCCGTCGTCGTCGGCCTGGTAGGTGAACACCCCTTCGGCGGTGACCTGGTATCCGGCCGCGGTGATCAGGATGTGGCCGACGTTGGCTTCCTCGTTGCCGCACTGATAGGTCTTGTCGAAGACGAACTCGATCTTGTCCGTCGGCGCGATCGCCTTGTCCCAGAACGCCGAGATGGCGTCGCGGCCGCGATGTCCCTTGCCTTCGGGGTCGAAATGCGATGGGCCGATAGGGTCTTCTACGATCGCATCGTCGGCGAAGACCGCGAGCCAGGCGTCTTTGTCTCTGGCCGCCACGGCGTCGCGGGAGCGCTTACCGGCCAGGTGAGCGGGCGACCCACTCACTTCTGCCAGCCCGAATGGATATAGGTGTCGGCAAACCGCTTCAACGAGTCCTTCTTCTTGTCCAGCGGCGCATCGGTCCCGAGGCCGTCCAGGATCCACGGGATTGTGATGTAGTCGGTGACCCCGATTTCGGCGAGCTCGCGATGACCGTCCACGCCGAACTTGTCGATGCATACCGCCTGGATCTCGAAAGGCAAGTCTGCACGGTCGTTTTCGGCGCGCAGCTTGTCCAGCTTGCCGATGGTTTCGGCGAGCTGGGCGTGCGTCATCATTGCGCTGGTCCATCCGTCGCCGACCCGTGCCGCGCGGCGTAGCGCCACGTCGGTGTGGCCGCCCACGTAGAACGGCACCGGTTGTGTGGGCGCCGGGCTCATCTGCAAGCGGTCGAAATCATAGAATTCGCCGTGGAATTCGACCATCACACCGGCCAGCACCAGCTTGATGACCTCAATCATTTCGTCGACGCGCTTGCCGCGCTTGGCGTAGGGAACGCCGCACCATTCGAACTCTTCTGGAGCCCAACCGATCCCGACGCCGAATCCGAAGCGGTTGTTGGTCAGGTTGGCCACTGAACCCACCTGGCGGGCCAATAGCAGCGGGTTGCGCGAACCCAGCTTCAGCACGTTCGTATAGAACCGCAGCTTCGAGGTGACGGCGCCCATCGCACCCGCCAAGATCAGCGGATCGACCCAGGGTGACTCCTCGTCAAACATCCGCTTACCATCGGCGGTGTAGGGGTAATCGACCGACTGCTTCTCGAAATAAAAGATCGAGTCCGGCAGGGCGATCGAATCGAACCCGACTTCCTCCGCGGTCTTGGCCAGTTCGGTCAGCTGGTCGATCTGGCCGAACGCGATACTGCAGGTGTACTTCACTTCTTGTCCGCTCCAACCACCCACATCGAGTAATACTGCGAGCCGCCGCCGTACGCGTGGCCCAGTGCCTTGCGCGCGTTAGGAACTTGGTGATCGCCCGCCTTGCCCATCACCTGAATGGCTGCTTCGGCGAACCGGATCAGACCGGATGCTCCGATCGGGTTCGACGACAGCACCCCGCCGGACATGTTCAGCGGGATCCGGCCGCCGATCGCGGTCTCGCCCGCCTCTGTGAGCTTCCAGCCTTCGCCCTCAGCCGCAAATCCCAGGTTCTCCAACCACATCGGCTCGAACCAGGAGAACGGCACATAGATCTCGGCGCAGTCGATCTCGTCGATCGGACTGGTGATGCCCGCGGCCTTCCATAGTGCCTTGGCGGCGTCGCGGCCGGCTTGCGGGTTGACCTGGTCGCGGCCGGAATACGCCAGTGGTTCGGTGCGCAACGCGGTGGCGTGAATCCAGGCCACCGGGTGACCGTCGGCGACGCGCTGGTCGGCGACCTCTTCGCTGCCGATCACCACCGCACACGCGCCGTCGGACGACGGGCACGTCTCGTCGAAACGAATGGGATCCCAAAGCATCTGGGACGACATCACCTTGTCCAGCGTGATGTCCGGCTGATGCAGGTGCGCCAACGGGTTCTTGGCGCCGTTGAGCCGGTCCTTGACCGCCACCATGGCGCCGATGTGCGTCGGCGCGCCGGAGCGGCGGATGTAGGAACGGACGTGTGGAGCGAAGTAGCCACCAGCGCCGGCGCCCACCGGCTTGGTGAACGGCACCGGAATGCTCAACGCCCACATGGCATTGGACTCGGACTGCTTCTCCCACGCCATCGCCAGCACCCGCCGGTATTTGCCCGACTGCACCAGGCTGGCGGCCACCACACCGGTCGACCCGCCGACCGAGCCCGCGGTGTGCACCCGGATCAGCGGCTTGCCGGTCGCGCCGACGGCGTCGGCCATGAACAGCTCCGGCATCATCACGCCCTCGAAGAAGTCGGGCGCCTTGCCGACCACCACCGCGTCGATATCGTGCATCGTCGACCCGGAGTCGGCCAATGCCTTGTCGATGGCCTCCCGAACCAGGCCGTTCATCGAAACGTCCTGGCGTTTGGCGACGTATTTCGTCTGGCCGGTGCCGAGCACCGCAGCGAGCTGGCCTGCCATAGGACTATTTCCCTTCCAGAACGGCGACGAGATTCTGTTGCAACACCGGGCCACCGGTCGCGTGCGCGAGCACCCGGCCGGCTGAGCCGTTGAAAATGTGTTGTGCCGCAAAGCCGATGCGTTCCAAGCCCGCGGAGAACATCGGGTTGGCGGCCAGTGCACCGCCCGACGGGTTGACCTTCGTCGACGACGGCAGGCCGATCGCCTCGGTCAAGATGAGCTGCTGGTGCGTGAACGGCGCATAGATCTCGGCGATCTCAATAGAGCCGGCGTCACCGCCCGTCGCGGCTTTGGCCGACGCCGCCGTCGACGGTGAAGTGGTCAAGTCGCGCGCGCCGAGGACCGGAGTCTCGATGCGGTGCTCGATCCCGGTGATCCACGCCGGATTCTCGCGCAGCTCGCGAGCCTTGTCACCGGCGGCAAGCACGATCGCCGACGCGCCGTCGGTGATCGGCGCAATGTCATGTCGCCGCAGCGGATCCGCGAAGTACGGCCGATCCAATAGCTCTTCGATAGTCTGGGCCGCCGGCTCCGAGTCGGTGCGCTCGGCGGCCGCGAAAGAGTCCAGCGCCACTTGCGCCATCTGCTCGGCGGTCCATGTGCCGGCGTCGAGACCCAACCGGGCTTGCAGTCCGGCCATCGACACCGCATCCGGCCACAGCGGCGCGACCGTGTACGGATCGGTCTGCAGCGCAAGGACTCTGCGCAGCGTACCTGCCGACGACTTGCCGAACCCGTAGACCAGCGCGGTGTCGACCTCGCCGGTCAGCAGCTTGATGTAGGCCTCGTACAGCGCCCATGCCGCGTCCATCTCGACGTGCGACTCGTTGATCGGCGGCACGGCGCCGATCGAGTCGATCGCGGAGATGAACGAGAATGCCCGTCCGGCAAGGTAATCCGAGGAGCCGGAGCACCAGAAGCCGATGTCGGTCTGCGTGAGGCCGGTTTCTTGGTAGAGCGACTGAAAACACGGCATCAGCATTTCGACGCCGTTGGTGGTGCCGTCGGTGCGTCGCACATGCGGGGCATGGGCGAATCCGACGACAGCTACATCGCGAAAAGTCACTTTGGCGCCTTTACAGGTGGTGTTTGTAGGTGTCGTAGTCGGCGTCGGGTTCGCCGGTGGGCTTGAAATATTCGATGTTGTCGATGCCCAGTCCCCATTCGTCGCGGGGCTTCCACACCGCCTCCACCCGCATGCCCATTCGCACCTCGGTCGCGTCGATCTCCTGAATCAGGTGCAGGAACGCGATATCCGCGCCGTCGAGCAGCACGTAGGCCGCGACGTACGGCGGCTTGATGCGCTGACCGGCAAACGGGATGTTGATGATCGCGAACGTCGTCACCGTGCCCTTGTCCGGCAACTCGATGAAGTTGTCGAGTTCCAGGCCGGTGGCCGGATCGGCTTCTTTGGGCGGGAAGTACACCTTCCCGCTGTCGCCGGTGCGTCCGCCGAGCAACTTGCCCTCTTCCAGTGCCCGCAGGAACGCTGTCTCGGGAAGTGAAGCGGTGTGCTGGATTTCGATGGTGCTCGGTGTCACCTGGACCGTCACCGGCTCACGGTCGTCGGTCTTGTCGGACACCGGCTCGGCCTCGTCACCCAGCGCGAAGTAGGCGATGTCGGTGATCGCACCGACCGGATCGTCGACCCAGTGCGCGTGCACCCGCGCGCC
>NZ_JBYCLD010000498.1:0-10916 GCF_057473725.1 Mycobacterium sp. TH-M11
CGATCAGCAGGAACGACAGCACCGTCGTCATTTCCCAGAACACGTAGAGCACCAACGCGTTGTCGGCGACCATCAGCCCGAACATCGCTCCGGCGAAACCGACCATCTTCGCGGCGAAGCTGGGCAGCCGCGGATCGGTTTCGTGCGCCCCGACCGGCCGGAAGTATGAGGCGCAGTAGAACAAGACCAGTGCGCCGATCCCTAAGGCCAGCACGCACATGATTGCGCTCAGCGAATCGAATCGCAGCGCGATGTCCATCGACAGTCCGGGCACCCACGGCACCGTGACGCGGTGGTCGTCGGCCGGACCGGCCGGCCAGTTCGCCACCACCCAGCCCAGCGATACCAGCGGGATGGATCCCAGCGGATAGAAAGCCGCCCTGCCCCACCTGCGCACCAACGCTGGTGCGGCAGCTGTGCCAACAACATGGGCAAGCAGTATCGCCAGCATCACGCTCCACGGGCCGTTTCGTTTAAGTCGATGCGTTCTAGTCGTGGCCAATCGTGAGGAGACCGCGGACGCGCTCAGAACACGGCCGCACCCATCTCCCCACCACCACTGATTCCAGTTTGTGTGGTGCAGCGGCAGCGCGCCATGGAATACAACCCCCATTCGGCGGGGGGTGCAACACCCACTACGGCTGGGGCGATGTCCCGTTACGGCTCGATCAAACCGGTCCTGATCGCATACCGGGTGAGCGCCAGGCGGTCGCGCAGACCCAATTTCTGCAGGGTGTTGGTTCGGTGGCGATCGACTGTCTTGGCGCTGATGCCGAGAGTCTTGGCGATCTCGCGTGCCGAAAAGCCCTCGGCGATCAACTTGAGGACTTCCTCCTCACGCGGCGTGAGGATGGTCTCCGGCAACGTATTGCCGTGCCTCGCCCGATGCAGGTAGTCCCGAATCAGCGCGGTCACCGCCCCGGCGTACAGAAACGGCTCACCGCGAATCGTCGCCCGGCACGCTTCGAGCAGGTCGCGGTCGGCGACCGATTTCAAGACGTAGCCCGAGGCACCGGCCTTGAGGGCCTCGAAGAAGTACTGCTCGTTGTCGTGCATCGACAACATCAGTACCCGCACGTGGGGATGGTTGCGGTTGATCTCGCGGGCGGCCTGCAAGCCGGTCATCCGCGGCATTGCGATGTCCAAAATGGCCAGATCGACAGGGGTTTCCTGCAACGCTGCGAGCGCCTCGGCGCCGTCTGCAGCCTCCGCAACCACAGACAGGTCGGGCTCGGCGTCCAGAATCATCCGCAGCCCACTGCGCATCAGGGCGTGATCGTCGGCCAGCAGGATGCGTGCCGGTTGCGTCGGCATCATGACCGTCCGGCCCCCGGTCGGGCCGGCACCACCAGCCGGATTTCGGTGCCCTGCTCGGCTGAGGAGGTGATGGTTAGGGTGCCGTGCACCAGCAGTGCGCGCTCACGCATTCCAGTGATTCCCGCACCTTCGACGTCGAGCCCGCCGGTACCGTCATCGGAGATCCGCAGGGTCAGCTCCCCCGTTGTATCGACATGCAAGTCCAGCCACACCTTGTGTGCACCGGAGTGCCGGGCGATATTGGTCAAGCTCTCCTGCACGATGCGATAGCACACCAACTCCACGTTGGGATTCAGTCGTTCCGCCTGCGGGCCAATGTCTTTGACGACATCGATGCCGCTCGCCTGGGTGAACTGGTTGCACAGTGCCTGCAGGGCACTCTGCAGGCCGAGGTCCTCCAACGCGTCCGGGCGCAGCCGTCGCGCAATGTCCCGCACTTCGTCGAGACTGGCCCGCACGATTTCCTGCGCATCCGCGAGATCCCCGCGTATTTCTTCCGGCGCGGCGTCGACGGCCCGTTTGAGGGTGAGTAGGGCGACGGTGAGGGTCTGGCCGATCTCATCGTGCAACTCTCTGGCGATCCGCTGCCGCTCGTTCTCCTGCGCGACGAGCACCAAGGCACTCGAGGAAGCGCGTTCGGTTTCCAGCCTGTCCAACATGGCGTTGAACGACGCCATCAGGTGGTGCAGATCACCGTCGCCCGTATCGTCCACCCGGTCGGTGTGCCGGAGCAGGTCAACCCGCCGCATAGACGCGGCGAGCCGGTCCAGCGGAGCCAGGCTGGACCGCAACAGCAGAGCATTGGCCCCAACCACGACTGCCAACCCGATCACCAGTACCGGGATCTCGGCCAATCGGACGGGGCCCGAAACAGTGGCCGGCGACATGGCCAGCACCAGGGTGCCGAAGGTGAAGACCAAACCGTTGATCAGGACGACGCGCCGAAACAACCCCCGCGCGGGCGCGTTCGCCCGCCGCCGAAATCGGTCGACGAGCCCAGTCCAACGGCTCATACCACCACCCTGGTCTGCGCGGCACGCAATGTCCATACGGGTCGCCCTGACATGCGAATGGGTGTCAAACACCATGGCGAGTCACCGGTTCGGGCTCGGAGAATAGTGGTACGCCCAGCGCATCGTCGGCTTTGACCCCATGGTCGAGGTGTCTGCCGCCCCGGAGTGTCGAGCCCCTTGGTGGAGCGCCGGGCAAGTTAAATCGACGGATCACACCACCGACCCGTGACCGGAGGGATGCAACTGCAATGGACCGCTGTACCCGAGCGCGGCGTCCCGCAGCGCCCGGCTCCGCCGCGCTTGCGAACGCCGCAACCCGAGCGCGGCGTCCCGCAGCGCCCGGCTCCGCCGCTACCAGCGTGCCCCGCCAATGAATTTCGCTGCGTTGCCGCCGGAAGTCAACTCCGGTCTCATGTACCTCGGCGCCGGCTCGGGTCCGATGCTCGCCGCAGCGACTGCCTGGAGCGGACTGGCGGCCGAACTGCACACGGCCGCAGCAGGTTACGAATCGGTGGTTGCTGAGTTGACCAGCTCGGCATGGTCGGGCCCCTCCTCGGCGGCGATGGCGGCGGCGGCTACCCCGTTCACGACGTGGCTGAACACCACCGCAACTCAGGCTGAAAAGACTGCCCTGCAAGCCAAAGCGGCTGTGGCCGCCTACGAGGCCGCGTTCGCCTTGACGGTGCCCCCGCCGATCATCGCGGCCAACCGCGCACAGTTGCTGACGCTGTTGGCCACCAATGTGCTGGGCCAGAATGCCGCGGCGATCGCGGCCACCGAAGCCGAGTACGGCGAAATGTGGGCACAGGACGCCACCGCGATGTACAGCTACTCGGCCCTGTCGAAGACCGCTTCCGAACTGGAGCCGTTCGCGCCGCCGCCGCAGACCGCCAACCCCGCTGGGCCGTTGAGCCAGACCGGCGCGCACGGTGACCCCACCGGCAACATCGCCCAGACGGTGTCGTCGCGACTGGCATCGGCGCTGTCGGGCCCCGGCTCATCCGACGCCTCATCGCCGTTGACGGCCCTGCCTGCGCCGGCCGACCTACCGTCCGGGCCCTTTGACTGGCTCGGGATAGTTGCCGACGAGCTCGGTGTCGGTGTTGCCCTGCCGTTGTCGATCCTCGGTGTCTTCCTGGCGGGCGCGGCAATGCATTTCGCCGAGCAGGACTCTCAAGAGATCTTCGACACCCAGGACATCCTCCGCGCCGGCCAGAAACGCATCTTGAACGCTCTGGACCAGCTGGGAGTGCACGAGGAACTGCCGTCCATCGAGAACCTCCGAATTCCCCACGAAGCGGTCGTGGTCTCTATGGGCGAGGCGTTCCCGCTCGGAACCCTTTCGACACCCATCAGTTGGGCCGAGGTCGCCCCCGAGATCCGCCATGCCAGTTTCTCGACGCCGCTCGGCGCCGCCCCAGCCACGTCGCCCGCTGGACTGGGCACGGCATTCGGCCAGATGGCCCTGGCCGGTATGGGCGGCAGTGCCTTGGCCGGCGCCATGAACCAGCGCCGCTCGGAGTCCGGGAAGACTGTCGCAGCTCCGGCGTCCGTAGGATCGGGCAAGCCGTCGTCGGATTCGGCAGAACAAACAGCGGTGGCGGCGGCGCACTCTCCGCTGACCTCGGTGGTGGAGTTGGCGGCCGGGATCCGCGAACTCGGCGAACTGCATGACGCCGGATATCTGACCGGCGAGGAGTTCGCCGCACAAAAGCGTCGACTGCTGTCCCGGTAAATACGGCGCGCGCCGGCCTCGCCGAGTTCACGGCGGCATCAGATCAGACGTACCGCCCTGCTTCGTGTGCGATCTGTATCCGCGACTTCAAACCCAACTTCGCGTACACGTGCGTCAGATGGGTCTGGACCGTCCTGGTGGAGACGAACAGCTTTGTGGCGATCTCACCGTTGGACAGTCCCCGACTCACCAGCCGGACAACCTCGCGCTCGGCCGGCGTCAGGGCCGCCCAACCGCTCGAGGGGCGCTTTCGTTCCCCGCGGCCTCGCTGCGCGTAGGCTATCGACTCCTCGATCGACAACTTCGCGCCGGCTGCGCGTGCCGACGCCAACTCCTCCTCCCCCATGGCTTCCCGAAGCCCCGTTAGCAATCCTTCGTAACTGCACTGGAAGGCCCGAAACCGCGTTTCCCCGGTCTGCTCGCGCGCAGACTCGGCAGCTCCGATCAACCGCGCCGCCGTCAGACCGTCCCCGAATGCAGCGGCTGACGCGGCAAGGCACTCCAGCGCATCCGCCACACACAAATACGCCCGCGTACCGATCGCACCCGCCAGTGCGGACTGAGCGTCACTCTCGGCACTGCGGTATTCGCCGCGCGCCAGAGCGACCCGCGCACGCGCCGTGAACGCGACCGACCGGTGCCATCCCATCGCCGAGTTCACGGCGGCATCGGCGAGTTCCTGGGCGGCCGCGATATCACCGCACGCCAGCGCCACGTGCGCCATAAGGTGGCCGTACATCGCCGCGATATCCGGCTGAGCCCGCAGCAGCTGCCAGGCCGCCTCGGCTGCCGGCTCCGCCGCGGCGACATCGCCCGCCGCCAGCGCCGCATAGGCAACCGCCGCCCTGCTGAACCCCTCGTAGCTGCCGCCGAACTCAGCGGCAGCCGTAACCGCCTGGGCAAGGACCTCCCCGGCCGACTCCAGATCGCCACGATAGGCCAGAGCCTGCCCCAAACTCAGCAGCCCGATCGCTCGCGCCGCCAGGTCCCCACCCCAGTCCACTTCGGTGACCAACGATTGAAATTGTGCGATGGCGTCGTCCACGTGGCCCCGCCACAGCAATGCGAAACCCAGCCACACACCGGACAATCGGGCGACAAAACGGTCCCCGATCGCATCGGCAACGGCGAGGCCTTCTTCGGCCGCGGCCAGGCCCGCTGTCGGGTCTCCAGCAACAAAAGCGCCGGCCGCACGCCAGTACAGAATTTGACTCAACCGCCACCGATCCCCGGTCGCACGAGCGATTTCCATCGCCTCATCAAGAGACGGTCGCGCCTCCGCCGCGTTGTAACCCAGCAGTGAGCCGCAGGCGGTCAGCGCGCGTACCAGCAATGCCGGATCGCCCGAATCCCGCGCCAACGCAAGCGCTTTCTGCGCGCCCGTCAGACTGCTCGCCAGATCGACTCCGCCCATCCACACGTCGATCATCGCCCGGTCGCTCAACGCTCGAACCACAGCCGTGGTGTCACGGCAGGTCGCGACCTGGTCCGCTGTCGATTCGAACCACACCAGCCCCTCGCGCGTGTGACCACGACCCAGCCACAACGGTTGCAGCTGTGAGCAGAGCCGCAGCGCGGCGGCGGCATCGACCTGACGAGACCACGCGAAAGCGGTTCGTAGATTGTCGATCTCGGCTTCCACCTGATCTATGAATCGTTGGTCGCCGGCACGAGTAGGCTGGTCGAGTTTGGCGGCAAGCGCCGCGAAGTACCTGCGATGCCGCTCGCGGATGACGTCGCACTCACCGCTCGCGTCGAGCTTGTCCATCGCGTACTGGCGCACCGTCTCCAACAACCGATAGCGAGTACGGCCGTCTCGCTCTTCGGTGGCGACCAGTGACTTGTCAACGAGGCTGAACAACTCCATAGTGCTGCCGCCGGCGCCGTCATCGGCGACGGCCGCTGCCGCGGTGGCATCGAATCCCCCGGCGAAGACCGCCAGGCGACGAATGACGATCCGTTCGGCATCCGTCAGCAGCGCGTGCGACCAATCAAGGGATGCACGCAAGGTCCGGTGACGCTGCGTTGCCGAACGCGCGCCGCCTACAAGCAGGTCGAAACGGTCCCGCAGGCTGCCGGCCAGCTCGGGCAACGACATCGCGCGCAGCCGCGCCGCAGCGAGCTCGATCGCCAGCGGCATACCGTCGAGCCGACGGCAGATTTCACCGACCACGACCTCGTCGGGGGTGAATCCCGGTCTCGCCAACCGTGCCCGATCCACGAACAGCGCAATCGCTTCGTCGTCCATGGGCAGGGGGTCAAGTCGCCAGGTGAGCTCGCCCGCCACCCCGATCGGTTCACGGCTCGTAGCCAAGATGCTCAGTCCGGGGCAGGAACTCAGCAACGCCACCGCAGTCGACACGCACACGCCGATGAGGTGCTCGCAGTTGTCGATCACCATCAGCATCCGGCTGTCGCCGATCCAGCGCACCACCGTTTCCAACGACGAATGCCCCGGCAGATCCGATACCTCCAGCACCCGGGTCAATGTCGTCGGAACCACAGCAGGGTCGCTGATCGGCGCCAGGTCCAGGTAACGGACACCATCCGGAAAGCGCTGGCTCGTCGCCGCAGCGACTTCGATCGCCAGCCTGGTCTTGCCGACTCCTCCTGCACCGCACACCGTCACAAGCCGCCGCTGCGAGACCAACGTCGTCAGCTCACCCATGACATCGGCGCGGCCCACAAAGCTGGTGAACTGCACCGGCAGGTGTCGCCCAACCTGCGAGGAGGGACGTGAGCGCCGCACCATGCTGCAAATCTACGACCCCGCAGAGTCCAGAGATACGCGTTCGCGCCGACGTTGTTGACCACATTGCGACCGACAGTGTCCGTAGCCACACACCCACGCTGCTGAAGGAGCCTAACGGTGCGTTTCATGATCCTGTTACCCAATTGCATGCAGGTAGCCGCCCTGAGCCAGTCGTGGGAGAAGGAGGTCGCC
Source organism: Mycobacterium sp. TH-M11 (assembly GCF_057473725.1). Lineage (NCBI taxonomy): Bacteria > Bacillati > Actinomycetota > Actinomycetes > Mycobacteriales > Mycobacteriaceae > Mycobacterium > Mycobacterium sp. TH-M11. Next base: position 7,010 of record NZ_JBYCLD010000498.1, read on the forward strand.
GGTCGCGACATTGCCGGTGTGACAGCGGCGGCAGAAGGATTGGGGTATTCGATGGTCGTACTCCCGGAGCACTTCCTGATCCCTACCGCGCACCGCGAACTGTCCGGCGATCACTACTTCGAGGCCAGCACCGCTCAAGCTTTCATCGCGGGCGCCACCTCGACGATCACCGTCGGGTCGATGGTCACCATCCTGCCGCTGCATCATCCGGTCGTCATCGCCAAGGCGATTGCCACCCTGGACTGGTTCAGCGGCGGTCGATCGCTGGTGACATTCGGCGTCGGCTGGCTCAAAGAGGAGTACGACGCCATGGGAGTTCCCTTCCACTTGCGGGGTCGCATGGCCGATGAGTACTTGGAGGCGATCAACGAACTCTGGATGAGCGAATCACCCTGTATGGAAGGGGAATTCGTGAGCTTCGATAACGTGGCATTCGGCCCGAAGCCCGCACGCAGGCCGACGGTCTGGATCGGCGGCGACGCCGACGCCGCGCTGCGCAGAGCGGCCAGATTCGGAGACGGTTGGGCACCCTGGCTCACCAAACCCACCGATCTTCCCGCGCGGATCGACTACCTCCGCTCACAGCCGGGCTTCGACGACCGGCCGTTCGCCGTCTCCTACAGCCTCGCCGGATTGAACATCGGCGAAGGACACGCCGTCGTCAGCGACCCCGGTTCGCGAATCGGCGAATCCGCCGAACAGATCATCGACAGCTGCGGCAGGCTGACGGAACTCGGAGTCACCCACACCTGGGTCAACCCGCCGGCCCTCGCGGGGCTCGACGCCTACCTCGATCACATGCGGTGGGTGGCCCAGGAGGTGATACCCAAGGCCCAATAGCGGGCACGCACGCGGCGGAGCGAGATCAACGGCGGCGCGACCTCAGGTAATCCCCGACCACGGCCGCGCCCAGCCCGTCGAGTTCGGGCACCACCACTCGGCCCTGGACCCGACGCGCCACCTGGTCGATGAAGCGGGCCAGCCCGGGATCATCCCCGAGCCGGAAGATCGTCACCTGGGCACCAAGCCGAGCGACGTCATCGAAGCCCCGCACGGTGTGCGCAATGGTCCGCGGGTGTGGCGGGTAATCAAAGAACACCGACGGGCCCGTCGTCCCGCGGCCCTCATAGTCCTCCAAGTGCGCCGTCGGTTCCCCGTCGGTGACCACCAGCACTACCGGCTGGGCGTTGGGGTGGCGGCGCAGGTGCCGACTGGCCAGCGCCAGCGCATGGTGCAGATTGGTGCCCTGCTCGTAGACACCTTCCAGGCCGGTCAGCTCTGCGGCCGTCACCGTGCGTGCATAGCGGCCGAACGCGATGATCTGCAACGCATCTGAACGGAACCGGGTGCTAATCAGGTGGTTCAACGCCAGTGCGGTGCGCTTCATCGGCAGCCAACGGTTGTCCATCACCATCGAGAACGACGTGTCCACCAGCAGCGCAACGGCGGACTGGGTGCGGGTCTCGGTCTCGGAGACCTCGACGTCCTCCACGCTGATCGACAGCCGACCGCGGGTGGCGGCGGTGCCGGGTTCAGGTTCATGCGGCGGTCCCAGCTTCGCCTCTCCTCCGTCGAGCCTCGCTGAACCGCCGGCGACTTGCCGCAGCACCGTGTTGGTCAGGGTCCGGGTGACGTTCCATGGCTCGGTGTCGCCGAACTGCCAGGGCCGGGTCGCCCCGGTCAATTCGCCGGCCGCCCCTGCCCGACGGTGATCGCGTTCGCCGCGGCGTCCCGAAAGTTGCCGCGCCACATCGCGCAGCGCGGTCTCGCCGAGCCGGCGCATCGCCTTGGGCGACAGTCGCCACTGACCGTCCGAGCTGCGGTCCAGGAATCCCTGATTGAGCAACGCGCGTTCCAGCTCGGCCAGGGTCCGCGCGTCGATGGCGGCCTGGTCGCCGAGCTGGCGGGCCAGCGCGTCGAGGTCGACGTCGTCCATGCTCGCGCCGGGATAGGCCTGCGAGAGCTGCTCGGCCAACTGCTCAAGCTCGGCGATATCGGCAAGGGCCTGAGCGCCCTCACCCATGCCGAGCGGATTGTTGCCGGAGAACTCCGACGATCCGCTCCAGTCCTCACCCGGCCGCGCCGCCTGCAAGTGTGCGTCGAGACGTCCCAGTGCCTGCTGCAACGCCGGAGAGCCGAATGCCTGCTCCGCCAACGCATCCAGCTCCGCACGCTGCTCGCCAGAAAGGCTGTTGCGGAAGCGCTGCGCGGCCGCCGCCCGCTTGGCCAGCGAATCCAGCAGTTCCTCGACGTTTTGCGGGTTCTCCGCGAAGAACTCGCCGTGGCGGTCCATGAACTGCTGGAAGTCCTGCGGTGTGTCTTTTCCCTGAGAGTGCTTGTCCAGCAAGTTGTTGAGGTCGTCGAGCATGTCGGTGACCCGTTGCCGGTCGGCGTCGGTGGCGCCTTCCAACGCCTGCTTCATGCCGGCGAAACGCTGGTCGAGCATCTCGCGGCCGAGCAGGTCCTTGATCTTCTCGTAGGATTCCCGGGCTTCGCTGCTGCGCCAGTTGTAGTCGGCCAGCTCCTGTACCGCTTTGGCCGGCGACGACGACAACCCCTCGATCTGCATCTCGGCGAAGCGGGCGTCGTCGTCGAGCGCGCGGGCCAGTTCTTTGCGTTCGGCAAGCACCGCTTCGTCAAGCAGCTTCTTGACCTCGGCCAGCGTTCCATCCAAGTTGTTGCGGCGCAACAATTCCCGTCGCCGTCGTTGCGCCTCGGCAGCCAGCTGATCGGCTCCGGTCAGGTTCTTGGTGCCCCGGCGCAGCAACTCTTGCAGCGCTCGCCGCGGTGACGTCCCCTCCATGACGTCGCGGCCGATCTCCTCCAGCGCCTCGGCCAGATCGACCGGCGGCGCCAGCGGATCCGGCCCACCGCTGTAGGCCGAGTAGCGGTGAGCGTGGCTCGAAAAAGATTTAGCCATAGACGGTTTCGCCCTCGTCGGAGGTCTTGTCGATGCGCTTGGCCAAATACAGTGCTTCCAAGGCCAACTCAAGTGCCGCGGCGCGTTCGCCGTCGGATTCGGCACCCAGGCGCTGCGCGATGGCGTCGATCACCGGAAGATCCGGCAGTGCCGCCAGCACAGCTTTGGCCGAAATCCGCTCTCCCGTCGTCACTGTCGCGTCCTCGACCGCCGCCACCAGCGGTCCCACGTCGATCCCGCCCAGTGCCCGCGATGCGGTATCCGCGGTGGCCCGGCGCAACAGGTGCTCCAGCACTGCCTGCTCGCGGCCCTCCTCGCCGGACTCGAATTCCAGCTTGCCGCGCAGCACGTCGACGATCGTGCTCAGGTCCACTACCCGAGCCACCGGGTCGGTTTCGCCCAGCACCGCGCCGCGGTGGCGCGCCGAGGCCGCGACCGTCTCGGCAGCGGCGATCGCGAAGCGTGCCGAGACGCCGGAGCGCTGGTCGACCGAGCGGGACTCCCGCAGGTAGCGGGCGAATCGGGCCAGCACCGCCAGCAGGTAGTCGGGCACCTGCGCGCTCAGGTGCGCCTCTTGCGCGATCACGCCGACCTCGGCGTCGAGTTCCAGCGGATAGTGGGTGCGAATCTCGGCGCCGAAGCGGTCCTTGAGCGGGGTGATGATGCGGCCGCGGTTGGTGTAGTCCTCCGGGTTGGCGCTGGCGACCACCAACACGTCCAGCGGCAGCCGCAACGTGTAGCCGCGCACCTGGATGTCGCGCTCCTCCATCACGTTGAGCATCGCCACCTGGATGCGCTCGGCGAGGTCGGGGAGTTCGTTAACCGCGACCACGCCGCGGTGCGCTCGCGGGATCAGCCCGTAGGCGATGGTCTCGGGGTCACCCAGACTCCGGCCTTCGGCCACCTTGATCGGGTCGATGTCGCCGACCAGGTCGGCGACGCTGGTGTCGGGGGTGGCCAGCTTCTCGGTGTAGCGCTCGCTGCGGT
>NZ_JBYCLD010000499.1:0-4616 GCF_057473725.1 Mycobacterium sp. TH-M11
ACGGTGAATTCGACTGCGTTGTGGGACATCTGAACCCTCACGGCTGGTGCGGAAGCAAGCTAACCATCAAGCCGTTGGCTTCGCTGAGCACTGCGCCATCGGCCGATGTCATAGTAGCCTCTATGAAAACTTTCCTACCGTCGATCTCGGTGATTGAGCCGCGGGCCTGCAGCGGCTCGTCGATCGGAGTGATCTTGCGGTAGTCGACGTGCAGAAACGCGGTCCGCGTCGGCCGGATGCCCGCCGCGGTCACCGTCATCCCGAACAGCCAGTCGTACAGCAGCGGAATGATGCCGCCGTGCACCGCTCGGTTGCCGCCTACGTGAGCTTGGGTGAAGTGACCGGTCATCGTGACGCCGTCAGCTCCCGAGCCGGTCACCGTCCACGGCGGCATCAGCGGATGGGCCAGCCCCGGAATGCTCAGCACCCGGCCGGCCACGATGCCAGTCTCTGGAACCTGGTGGCCGTCCAACATCGCACATGCGCTTTCGAGGTGATCGGCCGCGTCGGCCCACAATGCGCCGCCCGGGTTGGTGGAGACGGTCAGATCCTGCAAACGGCGCAGCGCCGCGATGTATCGGCCCAACTCCGCAGGCGCGTCTTCGACAGGTCGGACGTCGGGAAAGCCACCTCGGGTGTCGGTCACGAAGTCTTCATATCAGGCCGGCCCCACGTACGGAGCAGCTCGGATGGCGATGCGTGAGCCGACGAACGCCTTACAGGACAGATGGGGTGGGCAGTGGTACTGGTACGACGGCAGCCACGTCGGCCACATATTCTCACGCAAAGTATCTGACGTCACCGAACGATTCCTGCGTGACGTAACTGACGTAGACGCCACTGAAGTATTTGAGTGAGCACCGCACTCCGCACGACCCGCGAGATTATCGATAGGCAAGGAGTTTGAAGTTGAACAGGCCGCTTGACGAACTGGGCTACTACCTGCTGGCGGGAGCCGGCGGTGAGGGTCCGAAAACCTTGATGGACGAGGCCCGCCGCGGCGAGGAGTTGGGTTTGGGCACCGCCTTCATCTCCGAGCGCTGGAATGTCAAAGAAGCGTCCTCGCTCGTCGGCGCCGCATGTGCGGTCACCAGTCGGATGCAGATCGCCACCGCAGCAACGAACCACAACACCCGACACCCGTTGATCACCGGATCGTGGGCGACCACCATGCACCGGTTGTCCGGTGGCCGCTTCACTCTCGGCGTGGGGCGCGGTATCGCGGCGCTCTACGGCGCTTTCGGCATTCCGGCGGTCACGACCGCACAGATGGAGGATTGGGCCCAGGTGATGCGCCGGCTGTGGCACGGCGAGGTGATCTTCAACCACGACGGCCCAATGGGTTCCTACCCCGTCCTTTTCCTCGATCCGGACTTCGACGAGGACATCCGGCTGGCCCTGGTTGCCTTCGGCCCCCACACACTGGCATTGGGCGGCCGGGCCTTCGACGACGTCATCCTGCACACCTATTTCACCCCGGAGACCTTGCAGGGCTGCGTGAAGACGGTGAAGAACGCTGCGGAGAAGGCCGGTCGCGATCCCGACAGCGTGCGAGTCTGGTCGTGTTTCGCCACGGTCGGCGATCATCTGCCCGAACAGCTGCGGCTGAAGAAGACCGTCGCACGACTGGCCACCTACCTTCAGGGCTACGGCGACCTGTTGGTGCGGACGAACAACTGGAATCCCGCTGTGCTGGCGCGGTTTCGGGCCGACTCGGTGGTGACATCGATCGCCGGCGGAATCGACCACAAGGCGACGGCCGACCAAATCGAACACATCGCGACGCTGATTCCGGACGACTGGCTGGAGCCATCGGCGACCGGATCGGCTCAGCAGTGCGTCGACCGAATCCGCAGCGAATTCGACTACGGAGCCGATGCGGTGATCATGCACGGCGCGACCCCCGACGAACTCGAACCGATCGTGACGGCGTATCGAGCGACCGGGTAGAACGCATCTGCACGATCGGTCACGGCATGATCGCGGTGCGGGCCACCGGTTCGGCCGCGGCCTGCCGACTGGACAGGCCCCTCCGCAAAGCGGCCCCCCAACGCATGACGGGTTTCGCGGGGATCGATCAACTCGTCGAAGCCCATCTGCTCGGCTGAGCGGTAGGACGCCTGCAGTTCGGGGTCGCGCAGCTTGGCGGTGAGGTCGTCGCCGGCATGCGACGCCTTGCTCAGGGCTGCTGCGCTCATCGCGCCCATTGTCGCGCCGGGGTAGGCGAACGTCGCGCCTTGACCGTCAAAACTCAACAGGGACATGACCATCGAGCCGAAGCCGTACGCCTTGCGCAGGGTGACGTGCAGCTTGATGGTGGTGGCCACCGTCTGCGCGACGAACATGCGGCCGCCGGCGAGAAACACGATGGGCAGATGGAATGAGTCGGCCACCGTGATGAAATGCGCCGCCTTGTCGGCGGCATCGGCGTCGATCGAGCCGGCCAGCACCTGAGGCTGGTTGGCCACCACCGCGACCGGATGCCCGCCGAGATGTCCCGCGCGCAGATGATCGCCTTGCCGAACCGCGGTTGGACCTCAAACCAATCCGGTTGGTCAAAGACCACGTCGAGAACCGCACGCATGTTGTAGCTCCGGCGGTTGTCGCGCGAGACGATCTCGACCAACTCCGGTGTCGGCCGTGGCGTCGTGGTCTCGTCATCGGGCCGCGGCGACGGGTATGACCATGCGCTGGAAGGGAAGTAGGACAGGTAGCGGCGGATGTCGTCGAGCACGGTCTCTCGTCGTCGCCGATGTTGTGGATCACCCGCTGGGTAGCGCGACATCGGGTCCGCCGAGGTCTTCCTTCGAGATGTCTTCTCCGGTCGACTCTTTGACGACGGGCGGCCCGGCGGTGAAGATCGCGCCGTGGCTGCTCATGATCCGGAAGTCGCACACCGGGGCCACCAGCGCGCCGTGACCGGCCGACGGGCCCAGCACCGCGGCAACGGTCGGGACCCGGCCCGAGCATTTCGCCTGAGCGAGCAGATCGGTTGGGGAGCGCCCGTAATGTCCACCGGTCGGCCGAAAGCCTGCGCCCTCGCCAGCGTGGTGAAGTCTTCGGCGCCGAGCATCGCCGGTGAGCCGTTGATCAAGCCGGACCCGACGATGATGCCGTCGGCCGCGGTCTCGCCGCCGACGCAAGTGGTTTGCGATGCCATACAGCGCTCAATCAGAATCTCGGCCAGCAGTCGCGGTTCGCTGATCATCAGGTCGTGGCAGGTGTCGATGGGGATCAGCGTCTGCACGCCGCCAGCGCGGCGATGCTGCGTAACTGTGTGCGCCGAAAGAGCGCGTGATCGCGCAGGGTCAGGATCCAGGTCCGTGGACCATCGTCGGGCAGGTCGCTGCGATCGACCGGCTCGGCGATGATCGTGGTGGCCTCCTTATGAATCCGCGACAAGGTGAAGCAGCGCTGCGCACGGCTCAAGCCGTTACAGAAGATCAACGCGCTCAGCGCATTCGGCTTAATGTCACGGGAGGGTTGCGCAGCCGGACGGCCCGCCGTATGTACCAGGCCAGCGGACCGACGAGCGTATCGACGATCGCTGAACCCGGCACGGGCAGGCGCGACGCCGCCAGGATCATCTCGCGCACACCCGCGGCCTCGATCTGTTCGACCGCCGACCGGCGCCGTGGCCGGGCATATCGACGGCCAGCGCCGCCAACTCCGGTGCCAAGTGGCGCAGTTCGGAAATGGTGAGATCCCGGCAGTCCACCGAGTGCTCACCGCCGTGACGGGGCCGGCGAACTCAGGTTATGTCAACTCGAAATCGATGATGCCACGGACTATCTCACCGTTGAGCATGTCAGCGTAGGCGTCGTTGATCTCGTCGAGGCGGTAGCGCCGGGTGATCATCTCGTCGAGCATGAGTTGCCCGCTCTGATACAGCTTGGCCAATCGGTCGATGTCGGCCTTCGGATTGCACGAGCCGAAGATGGTGCCCGCCAACGTCTTGTTCATCAGGATGAATTCCTGCAAGTTGATCTTGACCGCTTGGGTCAGCTGCGATGTCATCCCGGTCAGCACGCAGGTACCGCCCTTTCGGGTCAAAGCCACCCCATCGCGGACGTCTTCGCGGCTCACTAACGACGGCGAGACGACAACAGCATCGGCCATCAGGCCGTAGGTCAGACCCCGCACCAGATCCATTGCCTCTTCGGCCGTTGCGGCGGTGTGCGTCGCGCCGAACCGTAACGCCGACTTTTGTTTGAAATCAACGGGATCGACGGCGACGATCTGCGCAGCCCCATTTATCCTTGCGCCTTGAATGGCGGCCGTGCCGATGCCGCCGGCGCCGATCACCACGACGGTGTCGCCGGCGCGCATGTTGGAGCGGTTGGACACCGAGCCGTAACCGGTCGGTATGGCGCACGACAGCAGCGCGGTGGGCGCCAACGGCAGATGTTGCTCGATTTTCACCAGCGATCTCGTGGATGCCACGGTGTGTTCGGCGAAGGTGCCCACCTTGGCGATGTGGCCGAGATCCCGGCCGTCGGCGGTGTGATGACGGAAGGTTCCGTCAGTGGGCATGCCCGGGATCATGGTGCCGATGCCGGCATCGCAGATGTATTCGGCTCCGGTTGCGCACCAACGGCATTGGCCGCAGACCGCGA
>NZ_JBYCLD010000500.1:0-4165 GCF_057473725.1 Mycobacterium sp. TH-M11
ATGCCCGGGTTCGGACTGGACGGGCCGTGGCGGGACAACCCGGCGTTCGCCTATGTCATCGAAGCCGCGTCCGGGGTGAGTTGGCTCACGGGTTACCCGGACCGCAATCCCTACGAGCCTTACTCGATCGGTGATCCGAACGCCGGCATCCACGCCGTCAACGCGCTGCTGCTCGCGCTGGAGTTCCGCCGCACCACCGGTAAAGGTGTGATGATCGAAGCCGCGATGATCGACGCCGCGCTCAACGTTGCCGCCGAACAGGTCATCGAATACTCCGCGTACGGGGCGCTGCTGCAACGCGACGGGAATCGCGGACCGACCGCCGCGCCGCAAAACCTTTACCGCACAAATGAAGTCGACGAATTCGGACGTCTCGACAGTTGGGTCGCCATCGCCGTCGTCGACGACGACCAGTGGGCCGGGCTCTGCGATGCGCTCGGCCGACCCGCCTGGGCGCTCGATTCGAAAGTGTCGACGGTCAAAGGCCGGCACGAATACCACGACCTGATTGACCATCACCTGAGCGCGTGGTGCGAAACGCGCGACGGCAACGACATCGTGCGCTGCCTGTGGGATGCCGGTGTTCCGGTTGCCAAGGTGATGCAGCCGCACCGCCAGACCGAGATCCCGCAGCTGCAGTTCCGCGGCTTCTTCGAGGACGTCGGCCACCCGGTCAACGCGCCGACCCCGCACAGCACGCTGCCGGTGCGGTTTTCGGCGGGCCCCGAGCGGTTTCATCTGCATGCGGCGCCGCTGCTGGGTCAGCACAACCACGAGCTGCTGACCGAAATCGGGCTCAGCGAGGCCGAGATCGCCGAACTGGAAGCCGACGGCGTGATCGGCTACGCGCCCGGCGCCGCGCGGAAGACTGCCGGCCGGTGAGTTCAGCTCCCGTTCAGTGGCTCCAGCCGTCGGCGACCTGTTCGTCGAACGTCTGGTCAATGCGGTCGAACCGGCGGCGGATCGACCGGCGGGCCGCCGAATGCGGCAGCACGTAGAGGCGGTTGGCCGCAATCGCATCGACGGTGAGGCGGCCGACTTCGTCGACGTCCAACGTGTCCGGCTGTGCCGGGACGCTGGCGGACGCCAGCCCGTAGTCGGCGCCCATGATTCGCTCCGAGTTGGAGACCAGCTTGGTCTCGACGACCATCGGGCACAGCACAGATACCCCGATACCGTCGCCTTTGACCTCACGCGCCAGGTTCTCGGCCAGGCCGACCACGCCGTACTTCGCGACGCTGTAAGCGCCCAGACCGATGTTGGGCATCAAGCCGGCGAACGACGCGGTGAACGCGACGTGGCCGCCGGTGCCCTGCTCCAGCAGTCGCGGCAGAAACGCCTCGACGGTGTGGATCGAGCCCCACAGGTCGACGTCGATCACCCACCGCCAGTCCTCGTGAGTCATCCGCGCAATCGGGCCCGCGACCACGATGCCGGCGTTGCTGAACACCACATCGACCTGACCGAGCAGACGGAACGTCTCCCCGGCCAGCTGCGTCATCTCATCGAACGACCGGACATCGCACATCACCGCGTGCGCTTCGAATCCCTGACCCTGTAGATGCGTCACGGCCTGCTCCAGCGAAGGCTGGTCGACGTCTGCAAGTACGAGACGTGCCCCGCGCCTTGCCAACTCCGTTGCGGTCGCTAAACCGATTCCGCTCGCGCCGCCGGTAATGACGGCGCCTTTGCCCTCAAATCCACTCATGGCGCGACGGTAGCCGATGATCGCGACACAGCGAAACCGACGTTAATGCTGACCGCCTTGGCGTGTCGTCGCGCCATCGTCGATTTCGGTGGTCCGCCCCGCTATTTCAGGCAGCTGCCGCCGTCGATGGGGAGCGTGACGCCGGTGACGAAACGCGACTCGTCGGAGGCCAGGAACAGCACCGCATTGGCGACGTCCTCCGGCTCGACCCAGCCGATCGGCAGGGTGTGCATCAGCTGACCGACGACCTTCATGTCCTCGGGACCCGGGTTCTCCAGATCGGGGCGGAACAGCTTCATCGTGCCCTCGTTCATGAACAGCGGGGTGTTGACGTTGGTGGGATGCACGGAGTTGACGCGAATGTTCTGCGCACCGAGTTCGACGGCGAAGGTGCGCATCAAGCCGACCACGCCGTGTTTGGCGGCGACATAGTGGCCGGTGTGCGGGTAGGCCTTCAAGCCCCCGACCGAGCTGGTCAGGATGATCGAGCCACCGTTGCCGCCCGCGAGGATATGTGGCACACCGGCTTTCACGGTCTTCCACACGCCGCCGAGGTTGATGTCGATCATGGCGGTCCAGTCGGTTTCGCTGGTCTTGTCCAGCGTCTGGCCGCCGTTGCCGATGCCCGCGTTGGCGACGATGATGTCGAGCCGGCCGAGCTGCTCGACGCCGGTGTCGACCGCGGCCTTGAGGGCGTCGTAGTCACGCACGTCGACTTCGGCGGTGTAGATCCGGCGGTTGTGCCCCTTGACCAGGTCGGCGGTCTCGGCCAGATCCTCCGGTGTGGATGCGGCGATCAGATCCACCGTATCGATCTTCTTGCAGATGTCGACCGCGATGATGTCGGCGCCCTCTTGGGCCAACCGCACCGCATGCGCACGGCCCTGACCGCGTGCCGCGCCGGTGATGAACGCAACCTTGCCTTCGACTCGACCCGCCATCGTTACCTCGTTTCCTTACTTGTTCCTGAACTCAAATCTGCTGTGGTTCAACCGATGATCGCGGGCAGCGTGTCCCAGCCACGCACGGTGGACGTCGAAGACAAGGCGGCACGACTGAGGTCGACCTGCCATTCGGGGAAGCGCTTGAGGATCTCCTCGAGCGCGATCCGCCCCTCCAGCCGCGCCAGTGCCGAGCCCAGGCAGTAGTGGGTGCCGACGCTGAAGGACAGGTGCTGACGAACCTGCCGATGGATGTCGAAAACATCACCGTCGGGCGGGAATTGACGGTGATCGCGGTTGGCGGCGCCGATCAACATCATCATCACGCTGCCCTCGGGCACCGTTTGCCCGTAGTAGGTGACGTCGCGAGTCACGTAGCGGGCCACGTGCGGAGCCGGCGGCTCGAAGCGCAGCAACTCTTCGACGGCCGCGGGGATCAGAGCCGGGTTCTCGGCCAGTTCCCGTCGCTGGTCGGGGTGTTCGGCCAAAACCTTTCCGGCCCAACCGATCAGTCGGGTGGTGGTCTCGTTGCCCGCCCCGGAGACCACGCTGACGTAGGTGAGCAGTTCCTCACGCGTCAGCCGCCGCGTGACACCCTTCTCGTCGACGAACTCGACATTCAGCAGGTCGGTCATGATGTCGTCGGAGGGATGCTCGGCGCGCCAGTCGATGAACTCGGCAAAGAACTCGCCGGTGTTCATTCCGGCGGCCGCATCCATGGGCTTGCCGGCTTCGGTGCGCATCTGGTGGTTGGTCATGTCACGCGCGGCTTCCTGGTACTCCTCGGGTACGCCGAGCAGCATGCCGATCACCCGCATCGGCATCTGAGCGCCGAGGTCGCCGACGAAGTCGAAGCTATCGGTCAGCGGATCCAAACTCTGCGAGCAGAATTCGCGGATCTTGGGTTCGAGGTCGTTGATCTTGCGCGGGGTGAACATCCGGGCCAGCAGTTTGCGGTGTACGTCGTGTAGCGGCGGGTCCTCGAAGATGAGTACGCCGGGCGGGATGTCGATGTTGGCCTTGATCAGCTCGATGATGGCGCCGCGGGCCGAACTGAAGGTCTCATGGTCGACCAGCGCCCGGTCGACGTCGGCGAACCGGCTCAGTGCGTAGAACTCGTGCTGCGGGTTGTAGTACAGCGGGGCTTCCTCGCGTATCGCTCGGAAGACCGGGTAGGGGTCGGCATTGATCTCCACGTCGTACGGGTCGTAGTTGACGCCGTTAGGTGCAGTCACTGTCACAGGGGTTCGCCTCTCGCCGTGCGCATACGTGATTGCGCTCAGATTCTGCGGCAACTCTGTCATCAGTCGACTGCGGGTGTCAACGCCAAATGCGTTTTAGCGAAACGCTAATATTCTCCAATGAGAATAGCCTTCTCAACGCGATAGTCGAAGTGCGCTATGTGAACAATTCCGCTTGATTGGCCGGCCGATTCGTCCTGCAGTGACCAGCGCAGCAGCGCCGTGTGTGGGTGCCACGCGGCGACTACGCGCCGCCTCGAACTCCCCGATGCCGC
>NZ_JBYCLD010000501.1:0-2313 GCF_057473725.1 Mycobacterium sp. TH-M11
GTGCCGGTGATCTTCGGCGACGCCACCCTGCGCCAGACGCTGCAGGCCGCCCGGGTCGACCGCGCCCGGGCAGTGGCGGTGCTGACCCGCACCGACATCGTCAACATCGAGACCGGCATCGTGCTGACCGAGATGCTCGGCAAGAAGACGGCGACTCGGGAACACTGGACCGACATTCCGCTGGTGCTGCGGGTCTACGATCGCACGCTGGGTTTGGCGGTGGCGCAGCGGTTCGGCTTCGAGAACGTCCGCTCCACCGTCGAGCTGGCGGTGCCGTACTTCATCGGCGCGGCGATCGGACTGCAGGTGCTGGGCACGTTCTCGGTGGGCCAGAGTTCGTTCGTGGTCGGCGGCATGCAGGTGGCCGCCGGCAGCGAGCTGGACGGATTGCGGATGTACGAGCTGTCCAACCTGGCCCGGGTCATCGCGATCGTGACGTCCAACGGACTGCTCAAGCTGCACCCGCGCCGCGACGCCCGGCTGCACGCCGACGACACCGTGTATCTGGTCGGCCCCTACCGCGAGTTGATCGACACGCTGCGACGGGGCAGGCCGCCACGGGAGCCCAAATCCGACGACAGCGACACCGCGACGGCAAAAGCCGGCTGAGTTCTCACGCGTCGTCGAACGGCAGCGACATCCCGGTGTGCGACACGCACTCGGTGCAGGTGTGCTCGGCGCCGACCCGGCCGACCGCTTGACGGACGAGCCTTTTGAACGGCTCGATGTTCTTGGCGAATTCACCGATCACGTCGACGAGCTTCACCCCGGCACCCGTCTCGATGCCGGCATCCAAATCCGTCACTAAAGCGATTGCCGCATAGCAGATTTCGAGTTCACGAGCCAGCACCGCCTCGGGATAGCCGGTCATGTTGATCAGGGTGAAGCCCGCGGCGGCAAACCACTGACTTTCCGCTCGGGTGGAAAACCGGGGCCCCTCGATGACCACCATGGTGCCGCCGTCTACGACTTCCGGCAGCCCGGCGGCCGCCGATCGCAGCGTCGGGCAGTAAGGATCGGCGAAGGCCGCATGCGCCGCGCCGGAGTCGAAGTAGGTATCGGCCCGCCGACGGGTGCGGTCGACCAGCTGATCGGGAACCACGACCGCGCCCGGTTCGTGATCGGTGGTCAGGCTGCCGACCGCGCACGGCGCGAAGATCCGCCGGACACCGAGTGCCCGCAGCGCCCACAGGTTGGCCCGGTAGGGCACCTGGTGCGCGGGATAGCGGTGGTCGACGCCGTGCCGGGGCAGGAAGGCCACCTCGTGTTCACCGATCGATCCGACGGTGACGGGCCCGCTGGGCTCGCCGAATGGCGTGTCCAGGCTGACGCTGCGGGCAGCCGAGTCGAAAAAGCTGTAGAAGCCGCTGCCGCCGATCACTCCGATCATCTCGTCATTGTCGCCGACCGGCATGCAACGATCGGGAGGTGGCCAGTCTTGCGCAGTGGATCGCCGGTGCGCGACCACGCACCCTCCCCAACGCCGTCGCCCCCGTGCTGGCCGGTACCGGCGCCGCCGGCTGGCTGCACGCCGCAGTCTGGTGGAAGGCCCTGCTGGCGCTGGCTGTCGCGGTGGCCCTGATCATCGGGGTCAACTTCGCCAACGATTACTCCGACGGTATCCGCGGCACCGATGACAACCGGGCCGGGCCCCTGCGGCTGGTCGGCTCGCGGTTGGCCGCACCGCGGTCGGTGCTCGCGGTGGCCCTGGCCAACTTGGCGATCGCCGCGGTGGCCGGGTTGGCGCTCGCACTGACCAGCGCGCCCTGGCTGATTGCGGTCGGAGCGCTGTGCATCGCCGGGGCATGGCTCTATACCGGCGGCTCGCGGCCCTATGGTTACGCAGGCTTCGGCGAGGTCGCGGTGTTCCTGTTCTTCGGCCTGGTCGCGGTGCTCGGCACCCAGTACACCCAGGCGTCACGGGTCGACTGGGTCGGGGTGGTGCTGGCCGTGGCGACCGGCGCACTGTCGTCGGCGGTGCTGGTGGCCAACAACTTACGAGACATCCCGACCGACACCGAGTCTGGCAAGATCACGCTGGCCGTTCGATTGGGCGACAAGGGCACCCGCTTCTTCTACCAGATGCTGCTGGCCGTCGCCGCAGTCGCGACCCTCGCGCTGACCATGGCGACGCCGTGGTGTGCGCTGGGCCTGCTCGCTGCCCCGTTGGCGGTGCGGGCCGCCCAGCCGGTGCGCACCGGCCAGATCGGGCCTGCGTTGATCCCGGTACTGCGCGACACCGGCCTGACGATGCTGGTCTGGTCGATCGCGGTGGCGGCGGCGTTGACGCTGACGGGCTGAGCAGCCTGGGGC
>NZ_JBYCLD010000502.1:0-2430 GCF_057473725.1 Mycobacterium sp. TH-M11
TGGTAGAGCGACTCATCAGTCCACGGCGTTGCATAGTCAGTCTCGGCCACGTCATAGCTCCCGACGGTCGTACCACCTATTTCCACATTGGTCGGCTGGTCCTGCTGCCACTCGGTGAACAACGGCTGGAAACCCACATACCCGTCGGGGCCGAGCGCGGCGTTGGGCACGTCATTGCCGGCGGACACCAAGGTAATGCCGTCATCGGCGTGCGCCAACGCCAGCGGGATCAACGCGGCAGCGGCGAGGCCGCCGGCCGCCGCGCCCATTGCCAACACAAAACGACGATTTTCGATCACCAGAGCCCCCAATGGTTATTGCATCCACATACAACAAGTTCGATCCTTGAGAGGCTACCTCCCCGGTGATCTTGAAGTAGCCGGAATGGAAAATATTTGCCAGCCCACAAGCTTCCCTTAACCAAAGGCCTGGTTGTAGCGCAAGTTGCCCCCTGGCTCCCACCGCCTGAGCTGCGGGAAAGTAGCCACATGCCGGGGGCGCCGACGTCTTTGGTCACCATTCAGCTGCCTCGGGACCCCATTCCTGCCGGTTGAACAGACATCTACCTGCGGGGCGCCGAAAACTTGCAACAGCCGCCCGTTTGGCAAGGGCGGACGCGTGGGTACATACCCCCGTGACTTTCGCACAAGCAGTCGTCGAACCTCGGCTCCCGGCGGCGCACGGGCCGTTGTCGGCGGCCGTCCGCCGTAGCCTCAGCGGGTCAGCCCCGCACTACCAGCTGACGCGCATCGGTGCGTCCGCCCGCGACTCTGACCCGTATGGCCTGGATCTGCAGCTGGCGTTGTACATGTGCTACGAACTGCACTACCGCGGCTTCGCCGATGTCGACCCGAACTGGGAATGGAATCCCGGATTGTTGCATCTGCGCGCACAATTGGAGCGTTCGTTTTTGACCGGAGTATCCCGCGATGTAGGTCAGATCGAGCCGGGCCGCACCGCCGGCGCCGAAATGGACGACCTCTCGATAGAGGTATCTGACGGGGATGGTCCGTCATATTGGCTGCGCGACAACGGAACCTGGCAGCAGATGCTCGAGTACTTCGTCCACCGTTCGCTGTACCACCTCAAAGAAGGCGACCCGCACGCATTCGCCATCCCCCGGCTCACCGGACAAGCCAAGGCGTCGTTTGTGGCAATCGAATTCGACGAGTACGGGGCGGGGCGCGGGGCGCGGGTGCATCAGCAACTGTTCGCCGACCTGTTGACCGCCGCCGGACTCGATGCGAACTACCTGGCCTACCTCGGCGTGGTTCCCGCGGAAGCTCTGGCGGTGGTGAACCTGATGTCGCTGTTCGGTTTACACCGAAAATTCCGCGGAGCCGCTGTCGGACATTTCGCCTCGACCGAGATCACCTCATCGCCAGGCTCACGCCGGTTGGTCGAGGCGTTACAACGTCTGGGTGCACCGCCGGAGTGTGTCGCGTTCTACCGCGAACACGTCGAAGCCGACGCGGTGCACGAGCAGGTGGTGCGTCGAGACGTGGTGGGCACACTGGTCGCGCAGGAGCCACACTTGGAGTCCGACGTGGTATTCGGCATCCGGGCCCACGCCGCCGTCGAAGGTCGGCTCGCGGATGTGATCATGGCGTCGTGGAAAGCCGGTGCGACGTCCTTACGAACGCCGCTCGCCTGAATTCGCCTGTGCCGCAGGCCGACAGCGTCGATGGCTGGTGTCGCACATCGGGTAGATCTTGCTACGCCGGCATGTACAGATCGCCACCATGAAGCGATCGGATTCGACGATCTCACCGTCGGGTGTCTCGATGCTCACCGGGCCGGGGATCAGCACCGGCCCGTTGGGCACGATCTGCACCCGAACGGAGTCGGTCATGGTTTGTCCGCACGGATCACTACCAGTTCTTCGGTCCGGCAGCCAGGCCTGATCAGGCCGGTGACCTCCAGCCAGCGGGCGCGGGCAGACAACACCGGGCCGAAGGGAATGGCCCGTGCGGCAACAGCTTTCGCATCTAGGCCGGTCGACCGCAACGATTCCAGCGATTTGTCGACACCGGACAACGCCGACTGCACCATCAGCAGCGTGCCACCGACATCGAGCATCCCCGCCGCGGACTCGCACAACGGATCGAGCACCATCCGCCCGTCAATGCCCGCATTCCAGGCTCGCGCGGGACCGGCGGTGAGCGGGATGGCGTCGGTGTCGCCTGCCGGTGGAGTGGGCACGTAGGGCGGGTTCGACACGATGAGATCAAACGGCGCGTAATCCATTGCCCGCGAACATGATCCCTCCAGAACGTCGATGCTGACGCCGGCGTAGACGGCATTGCCTCGCGTACAGCTCACGGCACGCGGACAGATGTCGAACGCGATCACGCTGGCCGCATCGGACTCTGCTGCCGCGATGGCAACGACCCCGCTGCCGGTGCACAGGTCCAGAACTCGCCGACCACG
>NZ_JBYCLD010000503.1:0-7901 GCF_057473725.1 Mycobacterium sp. TH-M11
GCGAGATCGCGCTGCTGTGGCTCGCCGATCAGGTGGACGCTGCGCTGTCGAAGTACCGCGCCGACAAGAAGATCACCGACACGTGGGAGGCGCGCGAACGGGTGGTTGTCGCGGTCACCGGTGGCCCGGAGTCGGAAACATTGGTGCGCCGGGCATCTCGCATCGCGTCGAAGTCCAGCGCGCAACTCATGGTGGTCCACGTAGTCCGCGGCGACGGGCTGTCGGGGGTGTCGCCGCGTGAGATGGGCAAAGTGCGCGAGCTGGCCGGCAGCATCGGGGCCACCGTGCACACCGTGGTCGGTGAAGATGTGTCCTGCGCGCTACTCGACTTTGCCCGCGAGACGAACGCCACCCAGTTGGTGCTCGGCACCTCCCGGCGATCCCGGTGGTCCGGCATGTTCAGCGAAGGCATCGGCGCGGCCACCATCAAGAATTCAGGCAAGATCGACGTCCACATGGTCACCCATGAGGCCGCCAACCGCGGTGCGGCGTTCTCGCCAATCCCGCCGCGGGCGCGGCAGGTGGTGTCCTGGCTGGCCGCGATCGTCCTACCGCTGACGATCCTGGCGATCACGCTGCGGCTGGATCCGACGCTGGACGTCGGCGCGAAGTCGGCCCTGTTCTTCGCCGGCGTGGTCGGCATCGGGCTGCTCGGCGGCGTGGCGCCGGCGGTGGTGTCCGGGCTGCTGTCCGGGGCGCTGCTGATCTATTTCCATACCGAGCCGCGGCATTCGTTCGCGGTCAAGAACCTGAGCAACGCGCTGACGATCGTGATCCTGCTCGGGGTCGCGATGGCGATCGCGGTGCTGGTGGACGCCGCCGCCAGCCGGGCCCGCGAAGCCCGGCGGACCAGTCAGGAAGCCGAATTGTTATCGCTGTTCGCGGCGTCGGTGCTGCGTGGCGCCGACCTGGACGCGCTGCTGGAGCGGGTGCGTGAGGCCTACTCCCAAGACTCGGTGTGCCTGGTGCGGGAGGTGGACGGTCGCCTGGTTCCCGTCGCAGGCGTGGGCACCGAGTCGTGCGTGACGGTCGATGACGCCGACACCGCGGTCAAGGTCGGCGACGAGCAGTTCTGGATGCTGATGACCGGGCGCGGCCTCACCGGGCGTGACCGGCGGGTTTTGTCGGTGGTCGCGACGCAGGCGGCGGGACTGGTCAAGCGTGGCGAGCTTGCCGAGGAGGCCGGCAAGGTCAAGTCGCTCGCCGAGGCCGACGAACTGCGGCGTTTGCTGCTGTCGGCGCTAGGCCACGACCTGCGGACCCCGCTGACCGCGGCGAAGGCCGCGGTGTCGAGTCTGCGGGACGAGGACGTCTGGTTCTCGCCGGAGGACACCGGCGAATTGCTGGCCACCGTCGAGGAGTCGGTCGATCAGCTGACCCTGCTGGTGGCCAACTTGCTCGACTCGTCGCGTCTGGCGGCCGGCGTGGTCCGGCCCGAGCTGACCGAGGTCTACCTCGAGGAGGTCGTGCAGCGCGCGTTGGTCGGAATCGGCGGACGCCGAACGATATACGGCCGCGCGAGCATCGACCGGGTGAAGGTCGATGTTGGCGGCACCGTCGTGATGGGTGACGCGGGCCTGCTGGAACGCGTGCTGTCCAATGTGATCGACAACGGGCTGCGCTACGCGCCTGCGAGCGTCGTGCGGGTGAACGCCGGCCAGGTCGGATCTCGGGTCTTGATCAACATCGTCGACGAAGGACCCGGTGTGTCCAAGGGCGCTGCCGAGCAGATGTTCCAGCCTTTCCAGCGACTCGGCGACTTCGACACCACCACCGGCCTGGGGCTGGGCCTGTCGGTCGCGAAGGGCTTTGTCGAGGCGATGGACGGCACCATCACCGCCTGCGACACGCCTGGCGGCGGGCTGACGATTGTGGTGGATTTGGCCGCGCCCCCTGCAGCAGCGGCGCCCGTGACGCGCGCCGGCGACGATGTAGAGCGCGACGATACTGCAGCAGCGGCGCCCGTGACGCGCGCCGGCGACGATGTAGAGCGCGACGATACTGAGGAGCGGCGCCCGTGACAAAAGTACTCGTCGTCGACGACGACCCGCAGTTGTTGCGCGCGCTGCGGATCAACCTCTCGGTGCGCGGCTACGAGGTGATGACCGCCCCGACTGGGTCGCGCGCCCTGGCCGTGGCTGCTGAACACCCGCCCCAGGTGGTGATCCTGGACCTGGGCATGCCCGACGTATCCGGTATCGAGGTGCTCGCTGGTCTGCGCGGCTGGCTGACGGCACCGGTGATCGTGTTGTCCGCACGCACCGATTCGTCCGACAAGGTCGGCGCCCTCGACGCAGGTGCCGATGACTACATGACCAAACCGTTCGGCATGGATGAACTGCTGGCCCGTCTGCGCGCGGCCGTGCGACGGGCAACGGTGGCCACCGGTGCGGACAACCCGGTGGTGGAAACCAAGTCCTTCACCGTCGACCTGTCCATCAAGAAGGTCATCAAGAACGGTGCCGAAGTCCATCTGACCCCGACGGAATGGGGGATGCTGGAAATGCTGGTGCGCAATCGTGGCAAGCTCGTGGGCCGCGAGGAGCTGCTCCGCGAGGTGTGGGGGCCCAAGTACGCAACGGAAACCCATTATCTGCGGGTATTTCTCGCACAATTGCGGCGCAAGCTCGAAGACGACCCGTCGCATCCCACCCATCTGCTGACCGAGGCGGGCATGGGTTATCGCTTCGAAGTATGAGAGCTGTTGCGCACGAACAGGTTAACGCCCGAACCGCGACCGCCCGGCGCGCCAGCAAAACTACGCGTTGCGCCGTAACCGGATAAACCCTGGTGTAACCTATTCCAGTATCAGCTTCGGCAAAGTCGAAGCCCACCCGTGCAGAGTGGCGGATGAGAGTATGCAGCATCACATCATTGTCAGCGGTGACGATGCACTGGCCACCACCATCATCGAGGAGTTCGAACGCGCCGGCATCAACGTCGCCAGGCTAGCCGCTGACGATTTCACCACGATGTGCGACGTGCTGGAAAGCGCCCATATCGCCGACGCGCTGGCGGTGGTGTGCGCTGGTGACGATGACGCGGCCAACCTCGAAATTGCCTTGCTGGCAAGACGATCCAATCCTTCCGTGCGCGTGGTCGCCAGGTTGGCCAACGACGTGTTGCGCGCGGCGATGGCCGCCGACAACGGTCCTGGCGCGATCTTCGACGTCGCCGAACTCACCGCGCCGTCGGTCGTGGAGGCGTGCCTGGCGCGCCGAACGCACCCGTTCGAGGCGGCCGGAACCCAGTTCCTGGTCTTCGGCAGCGAGGCGCCGCGGGCGGCCACGCTGCGCGAGATTTACGGCGACCTGGCCCCGGTGGCCATCATCCACGGGGAGAATTCGTCGAGTCCTGGCGAGATCGAGGTCTGCCCGACCCGCAATCAGCGTGTGCTTGCCGGCGACCGTGCGGTGATGATCGGCACTGCCGACGAGTCGGCCGAACGTGGCGCCAAGGTTCGCCGACCGGTGGGCACGCGGTCGCAACGAGCAGCGGTGCGGCGATTCTTCGACGGGGTGAAGGCCGTCGTCAACGACTTCAACCCGGCGTTTTATCCCGCGCTGGCGGCCGCACTGACCATGATCGCCATTTCAATGCTGGTGTTGCGCTTCAACTATCAGCACCCGCGCATGTCCTGGGTCGACGCGATGTATTTCACCATCGAGACGATCACGACGACGGGCTACGGAGACTTCAGCTTCGCGCACCAGGAAACCTGGCTACGCCTGTTCGCCGCGATGTTGATGTTCGGTGGTGCGACGACCATTGCGTTGCTGGTCGCATTCATCGCCGACGTGCTGCTCTCGCGCCGCTTCGTGTTCGCCTTCGCCCGCCCACGGGCGCGACACCTGCGCAATCACGTCATCGTTGTCGGGCTGAGCGCCCTGGGGATGCGCGTGGTCACCGACCTGGTGAATACCGGTCATGACGTCGCGGTCATCGAGATCAACGAGGACAACCGATTTTTGTCCGCGGCGCGCGCCCTCGATGTGCCGGTGATCTTCGGCGACGCGACGCTGGTCCAGACGCTGCAGGCCGCTCGGGCCGACCGGGCTCGCGCGGTGGCCGTGCTGACCCGTGACGACATGATCAACATTGAAACCGGGATCGTGCTGGCCGAGATGCTGGGGCCGAAAGTCATTCCCAAAGCCGACAAGCGTGCCGACATCTCGGTCGTGCTGCGAGTATACGACCGAGCGCTGGGTCTGGCGGTCGCGCAACGGTTCGGCTTCGAGAACGTCCGATCCTCGGTTGCGTTGGCCGCGCCGTGGTTCATCGGCGCGGCCATGGGTGTCGAGGTGCTGGGCACCTTCTCGATCGGCCAGAGCTCGTTCATGGTCGGCGCGATGCTGGTGGCCGAGGGCAGCGAACTCGACGGGATGCAGCTGGGCTCGTTGTCCAATAAAACACGCGTGATCGCAATCTGCCGCGAAGACGCCCCCATCGACCTGCGCCCCCGCCACGAAGGACGACTGCGGGGCGGCGACACCGTCTACCTCGTCGGGCCCTACCGCGAGTTGGTGGCCACGCTACGTAAAGGGCTGCCGCCCCGGCGCGCCGTCACGGCCGAGACCGGGACTGGCGACGTCGCCGAACCACCACGACAACCGCGCGAAGCCGAGATCGGCCGCCAGGCGCGCACTGGCTGATCAGTCCACAAGCGGGCATTTCCCGCAACACGCTTGCAATAGATCCTGGCAAACTGCTCTGCCGCCGCGAGACGCTGCGGCCGACCCCTTAGAATCACTTCGGACGCACGGGTGGGGGCCCAACGCGAAGGCCGCCGGGATGTTGAAGCCTGAGCAACATAAAGAATTAACCTGAGAGATAGGTGATTGCTGCAGCACTTTGTCCGTGCGCGGCTGCAACGAATTGCGCGCCTCGCAGTCTCGAACCAATAATGACATGTCTACCGTCCCAGATAACCCGCTGGTGGGCGCGTTGTCCCGGCACCGGAAGCCGCGGATCAGGCATTTGCTCGACCACTGCCGGAAGGTGAAATCATGCTGTTGGGGAGCGCTGAGTTGCAGAACTGCAGCCTGTCGAGCGTCGCGCGCCGGGCCACTTCGAGGTCCGCAACGACTCCAGCGCGGGCCGACGACGCGCCGTGCAGTGGAGAGAGAAAATTCAGGGCACGTGGCACCATTCATTCGACGGCCACGGCCGGATGCCGAGCCGGCTCGACCGCGGTGAATTAGAGGGGTCACCGAGCAATGGATTTCGGGAACTACCCGCCTGAGGTCAACTCTGCCCGCATGTACGCCGGCCCTGGCGCCGGCCCGCTGCTGGTTGCCGCCGAAGCCTGGGATGCGCTGGCGAGCGAACTTCATTCGGTGGCCAACTCGTATCGGTCCGTGGTGTCGGGATTGACCGCCGGCCCATGGACGGGTCCAGCCTCGGCGTCGATGAGTGCGGCGGCGGCGGCGTATGAGGGCTGGCTGCGAGCCACCGCCGCGCAGGCCGAGGAAACCGGCGCCCAGGCCAAGTCCGCGGCAGCCGCCTACCAGGCAGCGTTCTCTGCGACGGTGCCGCCTCCGATGGTCACAGCAAACCGCACTCAATTGATGACGCTGGTCACGACGAACCTGTTCGGGCTCAACACGCAGGCGATCGCGGCCACCGAGGCCCAGTACAGCGAAATGTGGGCGCAGGACACAGCGGCCATGTACGGCTACGCCGGTTCGTCGGCATCCGCGACCACACTGACACCGTTCAACCCACCACAGCAGAACACCAACCCCGGCGGGTCGGCCGGCCAATCAGCTGCGGTCAGCCAAGCTGCCGGCAGCTCTGCCGGCAATGTCCAGAGCACCGTGTCCTCAGTACAGCAGGCGTTCTCCGGCATACCCAACACGCTGCAAAGCCTCTCAACGGCGGCGCCGGCCGCTGCCACCACCAGTCCGCTGGATTTGGTCAGTGACCTGATTTCGATATTCCTGGATGTCCCGGCCGACCTAGTCGGCATTTTCGTCGCCATACCGCTGAGCGTCGTCGCTCTGGTGGCACTTCCCTTCGATATCGCCAGCTTTCAGGTCAGTTACCACACCGATGACATCGTCAGCGGCTGGGACGGCGTGAAGGGGTGGCCGGAGGAAGGTGCGGTGCCGCCGACCGAGTTCCCGGCGAAGATCACCAACCTGGGTCAGACCGCAGCCTCGGCACCGGCCCTTTCGGCGGGCCTGGGCGAGGCCAACACGGTCGGAGCATTGTCCGTGCCGCCGACGTGGACCGTCGCCACCCCGGCTGTGCGTCCCGTCGCGATGACGTTGCCGGCGTTGCCGGCCACCAGCGCTGGTGAGGAAGGCGGCTCGGGAAGCACATTGAGCCAGATGGCACTGGCGGGTATGGCCGGACGAGCCATGGCCGGAACCGGCGGCGGCCGAGGTGGCGGCAAGGCGCCGAACGGCGGACCTGCGGCGACTCGCACCGCGGTCGCGGCGACCCCCGGCGACAGCAGAGCGACGAGAGACGCGGACCGGACAACGCAGGACGAGCCTCGGACCGTGGTCACCGGCGTCGCGGCCGAGCTACGCGAATTCGCCAAGCTCCGCGACGAGGGAATCCTGACCGACGCCGAATACTCCGAACAAAAGAACCGCTTGCTCGGTCGCTGAATCGCCCGCCGCCGTGCGTGGAAGGTTGCCAGGAAGAGGATTGCGCAGCAATGGATTTCGGAATTTATCCACCGGAGGTCAACTCTGGCCGGATGTATACCGGTCCGGGTCCGGGGCCGATGCTGGCCGCTGCACAAGGCTGGGCCAGGGTGGCCGACGAGTTGTACACCGCAGTAGACGGTTACCAGTCGACAGTGTCCGAGCTGACGTCCGGAACGTGGTCGGGTCCGTCGGCATCAGCCATGAGCGCCGCCGCCGAGTCCTATGTGGCCTGGTTGAGTGTCACAGCCGCGAAGGCCGAAGAAACCGCTGTCCAAGCCCGGGCGGCGGCCGCCGCCTACGACGCGGCGTTTGCCTCGACGGTGCCGCCGCCGGTTATCGCGGCAAACCGTAGCCAGCTGGCGGTCCTGGTGGCGACGAACTTCTTCGGTCAGAACACCCCGGCGATCGCGGCGACCGAAGTCCAGTACGCCGAAATGTGGGCGCAGGACGCCGTGGCGATGTACGCCTACTCCGGTTCATCGGCATCGGCGACCGCGCTGACCCCGTTCACCTCTCCCGAGCAGAACACCACTCCCAGCGGGACAGCCGCCCAAGCGGCCGCGGCCGGCCAGGCGATGAACAGCTCTGCCGGCAATGCGCACACCCTCATGGCGAGTGTTTCGCAGACGCTCGCCGCGGTGCCCGGCGCGCTGCAGAGCCTTTCTACCGCAACGCCCGCAGCCCCATTGGCAACCAGCCCGCTAAACGCGATCGGCGACCTGATCAACATTTTCCTCAACACACCGACCCAGCTGACGCTGTTGGGTCTGATCATCCCGTTGTCGATTCTGGGTGGGCCGGTTGACATTCCTTTCGCTATCGGGACTAATCAGGTCAGTATTCACGCGGATGGCATCGTCAGCGGCTGGGACGGGGTCAAGGCCTGGCCGGGCGAGGGGCCGGTGCCCCCGACCGCGTTCCCGGCAACCATCACCGGTTCTGGCCAGGCCGTCTCGGCAGGTTTGGGTGAAGCGAACACCGTCGGCAGGTTGTCAGTGCCGTCGAACTGGACCGTGGCCGCGCCGGAGATACGTTCCGTGGCCATGGTTTCGCCGATGAATACCGCCGGGATCACCGCGTCGGCACCGTTGGAAGCCGGCTCGGCGAGCACGTTCAACCAGATGGGGATCAGCGGCATGGCCGGGCAGGCCATGGCGGGCCCTCCGGCTCCCGCCGCCGCTGCGGAAAACGGCAAGACGGTGACCGGTGCACGTCTGATGGCTCGCGGCCCCGGCACCGATG
>NZ_JBYCLD010000504.1:0-1571 GCF_057473725.1 Mycobacterium sp. TH-M11
TACACATGATCGAAGAGACCGCCCGCCACACCGGGCAAATCGACATCCTGCGCGAACAGCTCGACGGCGCAACCGGTTTCGACGGCTGACGCTTCGCCAATCGAGCTAGTCGGCGTCCATATCGCGCAACTCGCGCTTGAGGATTTTCCCGGTCGGGTTACGCGGCAGTTCGTCGAGGAAGATCACCTCGCGCGGCACTTTGTATCTGGCCAGCTGATCTTTCACGTGCTGTTTGACGGTGTCTTCGTCGAGGCTCGAGTTCTCCTTCTTGACCACGAAGGCCCGCAACCGATGGCCCCATTCCTTGTCGTCGACGCCGATCGCGGTGGCCTCGATTACATCGGGGTGGGCGCTGATGCAGTCCTCCACTTCGGCCGGGAAAACATTCTCGCCGCCGGACACGATCATCTCGTCGTCCCGGCCGCTGATGTAGAGCAGGCCGTTCTCGTCGAAGTAGCCGACGTCACCCGAGGACAGCAGGCCGTCGATGATCTGCTTGCCGCCACCGCCGGTGTAGCCCTCGAACGGGAACGTCGTGCCGACAAAGATCCGTCCGACCTCGCCCTGCGGCAATTCGTTGCCGTTCTCGTCGTAAATCCTGACCTTGACGCCCTTGACCGGGGGGCCGGCCGTCGTGGAATTGAACTCGAGGTGCTGTGGCCCGGCGATGGTGGCGAAGGAGATCTCGGTGGAGCCGTACATGTTGTAGACAACCGGGCCGATGTCCGCCAACGCGCGCTCAGCGACGTCGGCACCCAGCGCAGAACCCGAGGCGAAGACGATTCGCAGGCTCGACAAGTCGGGCTTGCGGTCCATCTTCTCCAGCGCGTCGAGCATCCGCGACAGCATGACCGGCACCACGACCACCGCGGTCACCTTGTGTTCTTCGATGTCTTGCAAGACCTGCTCCGGCTTGAACTTGCTGTGCAGCACCAGCGTCGAACCCAGGAACATGCCGATGGTGGCGTGCAGGAAGCCCAGGGCGTGGAACATCGGCGCCGGCAGCGAAGTCACCTCGTTGGCCTTGAACGGCACGTGCGACAGGATCCCGCCGATCGGCGCCAACGTCGGCGGCAGGCTGCGGTTGGCACCTTTGGGCGTACCCGTGGTGCCACTGGTCAGGATGATGATCGACGAATGCTTGGTGGCCTTGGGCGCCGGCGATTTGCTGTTGACGGCCACCAGATCGGCCAGCGTCTCATCGTTGCTGCCGGAATCCTTGCCATCCGGATTGGTACCCAGCGCCCGCAGCTTGCCCAGCGGCGGCTCGGCCTTGCTTACGTCGTCGGCGTACTCGTCGTCGTAGATGATCAGCTTGGCGCCCTCGCGCTCGGAAACCTCCGTGATCTGCGGGCCGGAGAACGAACTGTTGAGCAGGATGATGCGAGCGCCGACGCGCGCACAGCCGAATTCGGCGACCGCGAACCAGCGGTGGTTGCGCGCGAGGATCGCGACGCCGTCACCGCCCTTCACTCCTTTGGCCAGCAACCCGTGCGCGACGGCGTTGGCGGCCTCGTCGAGTTCCCGGTAGCTGAATTCGCCCTCGTCGTCGATGATCGCCGCCCGGCCAG
>NZ_JBYCLD010000505.1:0-5420 GCF_057473725.1 Mycobacterium sp. TH-M11
GGTTGGGTTTGCGAGGGTACATTAGCTGTCACCGCTGCTAGGAGCCCGTTATGACATCGGCTGACCACCCGAACCACGGCTATGCGCCCCAAGGGCACGGTATTCGCGCCGGAGGTCTTGGCGCCCGCTTTCTGGCCCGCCTGATCGACGGCGTACTGGTCAATATCGTGGCGTTCTTCTTGTCGCTGTTCGTGGTGAAGGACGACTACCCGTGGCTGGTCACCGGGTTGTTCTCCGGCGTACTGATGTTCGGCTACTTCGTGCTCTTCGAAGTCGCGCAGGGCAGCACGCCGGGCAAGCGGCTGTTGGGCTTGAGCGTCCGCGGTCCCGGCGGTGCCCCCAAGCCCGACGCCGCCCAGTCAGCCATTCGCAACTCGTTCACGCTGCTGTCGGTGGTGCCCTACCTCGGCCCGCTGCTGGCGTTCATCGCCTACGTCGTCATCGCCGTAACGATCAGCGGCAGCCCCACCAAACAGGGCAAGCACGACGAGCTGGCCGGCGGCACTCAGGTGGTCAGGGCCTGAGCTGAAGGTGCTCAACGAAAGCATCGACGATCGCGTCGACGCTGTGCCCGACGTCGATCGCCATGCCGCGCTCGTCGGCACCCAGCGGTTCCAGTGCCTCGAATTGCGACATCATCAGCGACGAGGGCATGAAGTGGCCCGCGCGGCCGGCCTGCCTGCCGACGATCAGCTCCGGTGAACCGGTCAGGTGCAGAAACTCGACATCGGTACGGTGCGAGCGCAATTGGTCGCGGTATCGGCGTTTGAGCGCCGAACAACTCATGACCCCGTCGTCGTGGGCTGCCAGCCACTGCCCAACGGCGTCCAGCCACGGGTAGCGGTCGCCGTCGGTCAGGGGCGTGCCCGCGGACATCTTCGCGACGTTGGCCGCCGGATGAAAAGCGTCGGCATCGGCGAATGGGACTTCGAGGCGACGTGCCAGTGCACGGCCGACGGTCGATTTGCCGGCGCCCGACACGCCCATCACGACGACTGCACGGCAGCGCTTTCCAGCCTTCACATCACTGCGTCGACAGGTTGTGGTTCCACTCCAGCCAACCGACGCCGGTCCGCCCGTCGGCGGTGCTCACGGTGGCCCAGACCCGCGGGAATTGGCTGATCCGGCCATCTTTGGCGACCAGACGCAGTGGCGCATGCCCCCGAATGTCGACACTTGCTGCGATGCCACCGGGCTCGAACGCCAACGTCGCACCGACCGGCAGTCCGGCCGCGTCGAATGTCTCTGTGCGAGAGATCGTCTGCAACTCATCGACCGTGCCGTCGCCGCTCTGGACGTAGCCGACGCTCATCGGCGGGACGCCCGGTATCGAGACCTCCACCGCATGCAGGTGGGTCCCGTCATCAAGGTGCAGCGCACTCCAGAGCCAGTCCATGCTCCACCAGTCACGCACCCCCCACGAGTGGTCCCGCTGACCGGGTACCGCGTCGATGGTATAGCGATTGCCGTTCACAGTAACCGATCCCGTTACCGTGCAGGGTATCTCGTACCGGGTGGTGACCCGGTACCGGTACGGCGTGCCCGCCGTCGACCATTCCAGCTCGAGTGCGACGTCGACCGGGGCACCCTGTTGCGCTCGCAGCAATGCGGCCGGGTCGTCGAAGGACTGGCCGCGCCCGCGCACCTCGACCCGATAGCTGCGCAGCGGGTCGACGGCGGAGTGGGTGAAGTCAATCTCGCCGGTGCGCACCGTCCACGGATCGGCGGGCAACCGAACCTCGAAGTCGACCAGCGCGACCGTGGGCAGGTCGGGACCGCAGAGCAGGACGTTCAGCCAGGCCGTCTGCTGGTTGGGGATCAGGCCCAGGCGTACCCAGCCGCCCAATCCCTGCGCCGCATCGGCGAAGTCGGCATACCAACTTTCATTCCACAACGGCTCATCGGTCGCGGCGTGCGCCAACTCGTCCTCGGCCGCCGGGCAGAGGGCCACGACGGCGGTCGGCGCGGGCAGGACGGCCAACGCGTCGGTGTCGAGAACGTGCTCGCAATGCCGCCGCAGCATGGTCATGAACATCTCATCGCCACGTTCGGTGCGTTCCACCAGCATCGACGACACGATCGCCATCATCACCCCAAAAAAGCTCTGCCTGCGCACGCCGTCGCGTACTTCGGCAAGGCTGATCGGAGCATCCGGGCCGAGCGCGCGGTGGTAAGTGTGAAGCAGCGCCTCGTAATGCTCGCGACGACTCTCGACCGACAACGCGCAGCCGAGAAAGTAGGCCAGGTCGGTCATCGCCGGGCCCCAGGTGACCGTCTGCCAATCGACCACGGTCAGGGGACGTTCGGCGCCCTGCGCCCCGAAGAGCAGGTTGTCCAAGCGATAGTCGCCGTGGATCAAACCGTGGATGCGACCCTCAGCCGCCTCGTCGGCCAGGTAGGCATCGAATCCACCGACCAAGCGCTCGCAGACCACGCGGTGCCGCAGGGAGATCTGCTCGCCATAGCGATCGACGAAGCCGGCGAACAATGCCGTGATCAGGGCCTGGTTGATCGGCGCGTCGCGGTTGAGCCAGGCCGCGTCGGCGAGCGTGGCGTCACCCAGTAACGGGCCCTGCAGACCGGCCAACTCGGTCACGGCGGTGTAGGCCTGCGCCGTTGTGGCGCCGCGGATTTCATCTCCGACAACGGCCGGGTTCGCGTCGCCGAGCAGAGCGTCGAAGGTGCCGGACTCGGCATCGAACGCCGCGTGGTAGCACGGGGCGACCGGACCGTGCAGGCGCGGAGCGATGTCGCGGTAGAAACGGATTTCACGCTCATAGAGGCCCAGCGTCATCCCGGTCTGACGGCTCATCGGATCGGTGGCCGCGACCTTGAGCACCACCGACTCCGGTTGATCAGCGCCGGCGTCGGCGTAGGTGGGTCGGACCCGATAGCACTCGCTCATCTGGCCGGTACCGATGCGTTCGGCGGTGAAATCGGCAACGGTTCCGCAGCCAAGGGCTGCGGTCAACCAGGCAGCGGTGAGGTCAGCGGGCCGTTCGACGACGTTGCCGGTGTGCGGTGTCATTACTCGTCCACGTAATCACATCGCCCGTCATCGCGCCAGGGAAAAGCCTTCCCATGCCCTGCGCCGCTCGGGATGCGGATCGAATTGCAGACCGGACTTGCGGTCGAACACCATCACCGCGCGATCAGTGTCGGTGTAGGCCGGCCAGTCGTCGCCGGGGTTGCCGCTGCGACTGAATGACCGCCAGCGCCTTTGCACTTCGCGCGTGACCCGCATCGCGGACGGCCGGTCGACCGGCGTGGTCAGCAACGCCCCCAACTTGGTTCGGTAGGTCCCGAACACCGCGAGTAGTTCGGTGGCATGGGTCGCCCCCAGTCCGGACCAGCGCAGCACCCGCGGCGCGTAGTCGTACCGATAGAGATAGGTCGGCGCGTGCCGGCCGTGCGCCTCGGCCATCCCCCATGCCGCCGAGCCGAATGCGAAATCGCCGCCCAACCGGATGCACGCCGATCGCTGCGGGTAGTCGGGGTAGGCATCGATGATGCGTGCCCGCTCGGCCGGCTCGACTTCGGCCAGCAGCGCGTCGATCATCGGCTTGTTGGTCGGCAACAGCTGCAGGAAGCGGGTGAACAACCGGCCTTCGTCTGCGTTGGTTCCCACGATGAGCGGCACACGATGCGCCTTGCCCTGCTGCATCGCATCGAGCGGGTCCAGCGGCAGCACGTCGTCGCCGAATACCGGTCCAATGGGGAACGCGCCCAACATGTCTCGTACACCGTCGCTGATCAGGCGATGCTGCGCCGCCACCAGCTCCGCGGGTGTCGCCTTCATCAGCACGTCGATCGCATTGTCCTTGCGGGCGCCGAGTACCGCGGCGAACCGCGCTGCGAATTCCGCGGCGACATCGGTTGAGCGCGTCATACCGCTGGCGGGACTCTCCGAAATTGCCTGAGCGAAAAGTCCTTCGGCATCAGGTGCGGCCAGCAATGCAGCGACGGCATGCGCGCCGGCGCTCTCGCCGAACACGGTCACATTCGCGGGGTCGCCACCGAAGGCCGCAATATTGTCCTGAACCCAGCGCAGCGCCAGGATCAGATCGCGCAGAAACAGGTTGCCGGCGATGGTGACGCCCGCCGTCGACAGCGACGACAAGTCCAGACAGCCCAGCGCACCCAGCCGGTAGTTGACCGAGACGTAGATGCAGCCGCGTTTGGCCAGCGCCACCCCGTCATAGATCGGCGTGGCCGAGCTACCCATGATGTATCCGCCGCCGTGGATGAACACCATCACCGGTAGTGGCTCGGCCGCCGCCGCTTCGGGCGCGACCACGTTGAGGGTGAGGCAGTCCTCCCCCATCGCCTGGTACTTGCCGAGCCCGAGGACGGTGTAGCGACGCTCCTGCGGTGCGCATTTGGTGAAGCCGTGGCAATAACGCACACCGCGCCAGGGCTGAGCCGGCTCGGGCGCCCGGAACCGCAGTGCACCCAGCGGCGGACGAGCGTAGGGGATGGATCGCCAGCGATGGACGCCGTCGCGGGTGAAACCTTCGACGGTTCCCGCGGCGGTCACGACGCGGACGGTGTGTTCATGCATCACCCGACGGTAGCGAACGTCAGGAAGTGCCGCCGGGCAGGTCCGGCTCGAGCACCTGGACGGTCCCGGCCGTGCCGTCGACTTCGATGAGCGCTCCGGGCGGCAGACGTCGCGTGGCGTCATGCACATCGACCACGCACGGGATGCCGAATTCCCGAGCCACCACGGCGGCATGCGACATCGGTCCGCCGAGTTCGGTGACGACGGCACCCGCGTAGGAGAACGCGGCCGTATAGCCGACGTCGGTGACTTCCGCGACGAGGATTTCGCCGGCCTCCAAATCGTCGATGGTGTCCGGCCGGACGATCCGCACCCGGCCGCGGACCCGCCCACCGCTCACGCCGGCACCGCTGAGCGCTTGCCCCGGGGACAGCACGGATGCCGCGACGGTCGCGGGACGCCACGTGCCGCTGAAGATCGCCGGTGGGGTGACGCCGGCGAGCCGGCTCTGCTCGGCACGGCGCCGCGCGACCACCCCGGCGGGATCGGCGGGCAGCGCGTCGAGTTCGTCGACGAGCAGGTAGAACACGTCGTCGACGGTGTCGAGGACACCTGCACTGGTGAGCCGGCGCCCCAGTTCGCGAAGCAGGTTGCGCAACAACCAGACCGCGCGCACCATCCGATCGCGACGCACTTCGCGGTCGCGGACCTGGTGCGCAGCCAGCAGTGCCACCGGTCGAGCGCGCAACGGGATCTCCGAGCGGTTGGTCTTCGAGCGCATCGGCGCGTCAAGGGATTTCGCCACCATACGCAGTAGCAACTCCGGGTCGTCGGCATAGCTGGACGAGCGCATTTCGAGCTCGGCGGGACCACGGTGTCCGAACGAGTTCAATTCAGCGAGAACCTTCTTGTGGAACTC
>NZ_JBYCLD010000506.1:0-1792 GCF_057473725.1 Mycobacterium sp. TH-M11
CCGACAGCGCTGCCGCCCGCGACGCCTTCCGCAGAGAGGCTGTGACGACCGCGGCGCTGGACCACCCGAACATCGTGACGGTGTGAGGTGTTTCTGACTTTGCGATAGACATTCGCGTTTGATCAGACAACATCGTCGGGATCCTGTATGGGTTGAGTGTGCCTTTGCTGGCGGTGCCAGGCAAGTCGGCGGTTGCGGGCGGATTCGAGCCCGGCTTGGCGTGCTTTGCGGATGGCCTCCCCTCGTCCTTCGTGTTCGTCGTTGGGCGTGACATAGCCGATGCCGGCGTGCAACCGGACTCCGTTCCAGAATTGGCGGGTGACGGCAAGTTCGGCGCGCAGGGTGGCGGGGTCCTCGATCGCGAGCAGGTGCGGGAACTCGGCCTTGAGGTGCCCGTTGAAACTCTCGATCCAGGCTTGATCGGTCGGCGTTCCGGGGCGTCCGAAGTGCTGGGCGATCGCAGACATGGCCATGAACTCCCGCGTCGAGCCCGACGTCATCTGGGGACCGTTATCGGACACCGCGAGCAGGATCGGCCGGGCCTGGTCGTCGATGCCGATATCGACCAGGCCGTCGGCGCGTCGCTCAACGGCCTGCAGGAGTCCCTCGATGTCGAGCGCGTCGGTGAACCCGATCTCGACCTGGGTGGAGGTTTCCTCAGCGGAGACGACCTCGGTGATCCACTTGCGCGAGACCAAATCCTGAATGATCAACACTGCCATCCCCGCCCTGGTGAAGTGCGTCGTATCGTAAATCCAGATCGAGTTCGGCTTGTAGTCCACCCAATCCGGGAAGGGCTTGCGTTGAGAACGTCCAGGCTTGGGAAGTGGTCGAAAGTGCTTGTCCGCCAAGAACAGGACCCGACGAACACTCGACGGTGACACCCATACCCGGCCCAGATAAGAGCCGCGGTGAGCAAGCTTGCGGTGCGAGCGGTCGGTCTCGCCCCACTGGTCGAACAACGCCAAGATCTCGCTGACTTCTTCGTCGAGCAGCCCATGCATGGGCGACCCACCAGGGATCTTGTCGACCAGCTGGCCGATCGCTCGGCGAGCGATCCAGCGATGTGCCCGCAGCTCGCCGAGCTCCAACGCATGGCATGCCTGGCGCAGTGTCCAACCTTCATCGACCGCCTGGTCGAGCAAGCCCAACAGCGCCGTCTTGGTGGCCACGTCGACACGGTGTGGGACTCGGCCACTTAGCCCCAGCGCCCTTTTCCCTCGACCAACGTCAGCCGCACGGCCATCTCCTTGAGTGCCTCGGACAGCCGCGCGTTCTCGGCCTTGGCGGCATCGAGTTCGTAGTCGCGTTGGCGGGCCGCCGCGCCTGGCTTGGCTGCCGCCAGCGCGGCCAGCGCACCTTCCTTGGCGATCGTGCGGATGCGCATGATCGTCGTGCGATCCACCTGATGGTTGGCGGCGGCCTCGGCGATCGTCACCTCCTGGCGTACCAGCTGCAGCCATATCTCGTACTTCTGCGACGGGCTCAAGAACCGCTTCGGGCGACGGTGCGAGCGGTCGCCACCAGAGTTTGCTTCGGACATGATCAGATCCTCCAAGAGAGCTCGGAGAACCCGTCGGATGTCGTCTGATCGACACACCGATCTCTATCGCGAAGTCAGACGCAAAACAGCCGCCGCCAACCCGATGGACTTCGGCATCCGAAAAGGCAAGATGAAGATGGTTACCGGCCGCAGCTTTCCGCGGGGGTTGGGCTACGACTTCGCCGGCGTCGTCGAGGCGGTCGGTAAAAACGTCACCCGACTCCGTGTGGGTGACGAAGTGCTCGGTGC
>NZ_JBYCLD010000507.1:0-4547 GCF_057473725.1 Mycobacterium sp. TH-M11
GGCTTAGCGGGGGTGATCGAGTCGACGACGGGGGCGGTCAGCGCTTGCTGGCGGTGCGGGGCAGCGCGTGTTCGTGCGCTCCGTCACCGTCGAGAGAGCTGGATGCCGCCGATTCACGTGTCAAGAAGCCGGTCAGCTCACCAATCGCGCTCATCAGCGGGGCGGGGAAGACGACCGTCGTGTTCTTCTCTACGCCGAGTTCGGCAAGGGTCTGCAGGTTTCGCAACTGGAGGGCAAGGGGGTGTTTCATCATGGTGTCCGACGCGTCACCGAGTGCGGCAGCAGCCCGGGCTTCACCTTCTGCAGCGATGATCTTGGCCCGTTTTTCACGCTCGGCTTCGGCTTCTCGCGCCATGGCGCGCTTCATGCTGTCAGGTAACTGAATGTCCTTGAGTTCCACCAGGGTGACCTCCACGCCCCACTCGACCGTGGTGGTGTCGAGGATTTGGCGGATGCTGGCGTTGATTTTCTCGGTTTGGGCAAGCACGTCGTCAAGAGAGTGCTGCCCGACAACATTACGTAACGTGGTCTGCGCGATCTGATCAATTGCGGCGTGGACATTCTCGATGACGACCACTGACTTGCGGGCGTCGATGACGCGGAAATAGGCGACCGCAGCGATATCCACGCTGACGTTGTCCCGGGTGATGATGCCTTGTGACTGAATCGGCATCGTCACGATGCGCATCGACACTTTCCAGAGTCGGTCGATGAAAGGAACGATCAACCGCAGCCCTGGGTCGCGGATGCCCACCACCCGACCAAGACGAAAGTGAACAGCCCGCTCGTATTGCCACACGATCCGGATCGATGCGACCAGCAGCAGCGTGGCGATCAAGGCGGCCAAAGCTGTTATCAGTGCTGCGGTTTGGCTCACAGCGACTCCTTCGGTAAGGACGGCTAGGAGGCCGATACCACACGCTAGAGTCCTCGGTTTGCCGAAGCCAGCGGTCGGAAGTCCCTAAGGCGTAGGCGAAATACCCTGAGCCGACGCGCAGTCGATTGCCGCTGAGGTCTAATGACCCTGGCGCGACGTGGCGCGATCGGTAACGTCCAATCGGGGAGTGTGGAATCGGAGGCTGGTCGTGGCAGAGCGAACACCGGGCGCTGCGGTCGTCAGGAGTGCGCTGAGCGTGGCATGCCGCGCGCCCTCGATACACAACAGCCAGCCATGGCATTGGGTGTTCGATGGGCAGGCGTTGCACCTGTTCGTCGACCGGCGCCGGCTCGTGAGCGTCGCGGACCATTCCGGTCGCGAGGCGATCATCAGTTGCGGCGCGATGCTCGATCATGCGCGCGTTGCGATGGAAACCGCCGGCTGGGGAGCGAAAGTCGAACGATTCCCCGATCCCAAAAACCGCGATCAGCTGGCAACCCTGGAATTTCGCCCGCTCAGCTCGGTCACCGAAGTGCAGCGCAACCGCGCTGACGCCATCCTGGAACGCCGCACCGACCGGCTCCCATTTCGACGGCCCTCGTATTGGGCGTGGTTTATACCCGTGCTTCGGGAATCCGTCGAAGACAGCGTCATGATGTTGGACGAAATCTCTGATGAAGCCCGCCCCCGCCTCGCCCGCGCGTCGCGCCTCACGTCCGACCTGCGTCGCGATGATGCCGCGTATGAGACCGAACTGCGCTCTTGGACGGCTCCTTTCGCGCTCTGTGAGGGGATACCGCCGGAAAACCTCGCGACCTCACCCGAAGCCGCTCATGTGGACGTCGAAAGAGACTTCCCCGTCGTCAGCACCGTTGACCGGCGCCGAGATCACGACGCCGACCAATCGAGGATCGTGGTCTTGTCGACGGCGGACGATTCGCGAATGTCGGTCTTGCACAGTGGTGAAGCCCTTTCCCGGGTGCTTTTGGAGTGCACGGCAGCCGGCATGGCGACGTGCACCCTGACCCACCTGATCGAACTCGACGAAAGCCGCGACATTGTTGCGGGCTTGACCGCTCGGGGTGGGCAACCCCAAGCGCTGATTAGAGTTGGCCTCGCGCCGCCGATGGAGATGCCGCTGGCCGCGACGCCGCGGCTACCCCTCGACGAGGTGCTTGATATCCGTACTTTCGAGGGCCGAAAGGCCCTCGCCTAGACGACATGTGCCGCTGTGAGCGGGCCGCTGAGACTCCTTAGCCTCGTCGGTATGACGACCATCGAACCTGTCACCGTCCTCTCAGCGAGCGAAAGTTGGGAGCTGCTGAGTGGCGCGGCCTTGGGCAGGCTCGTCACGAGCGTTGACGGCCAGCCGGAGATCTTTCCCGTCAACTTCGTCGTCCAAGATCGCACGGTGCTTTTCCGGACGGCGGAAGGCACGAAGCTGGTGAGTTCCGCGATCAACAATCGTGTGCTTTTCGAGGCCGACGGTCACGGTGCCAGCGGAGGCTGGAGTGCGATTGTGCGGGGAACAGCTCGGATGCTGCGCACGAATGAGGACATTCAGCGCGCCGATCACGCACAGCTGCTGCCTTGGACTGCGACGTTGAAGCAGCATTACGTTCGGATTCTGCCGGCGTCGATCACCGGGCGCCGCTTCCAGTTCGGTCCCGAGCCCGAGACTGAATCCACCTTAGCCTGAAACGCTGTGCCCCCGAACATTCTGGCGCCCAGCCCTTTTGAGGACGCTTTGGCGGGCCGGACCGGTGCCGCCCTCACGGCGATTCCCGCTCTTGGGCATCAGCCCGATGCCGCCGGGAGCAATGGCCGGTTCTTTGTGGACGTATGTCCGCGGCGGGACCAACGCTGAGCAGGTGAGGACTTTCGGCCCCAGATACATAACCGAGTCACCGAATAACCTTTCCGCACAAGTGTCGGCATCTGTCTGCCGGAGCGTTGAGGCCGGAGTGTCCTATGGAAGACGTGCCCGTACAGCCCGCCGTGGTGGTCGGCGTCGACGGATCGGTGGCGGCTCGGTGTGCGGCGCTGTGGGCGGTCGATGAGGCTGTCAGCCACGACATCCCGCTTCGGCTGGTCCACATACTCGAGAGCGGGACGTCAAATTCGGACGATATCGCTTCTCAATCGGCCAGGGCCGAACAGTGGATCGGTGGCGTCCTCAGGGCCGTCGAGTCCACGAAGAAGCCGGTGAAGGTCGAAACTGACGTGATTCGCGGACACCCAGCCGAGGCCTTCATTCGGGTGTCTCGCTTCGCGGCGATGATTTGCATCGGTGCTGTCGGGTCAAACCACTTTCGGCACGGTCGGATTGGCTCGACTGCCGTTGCCGTGGCCGGCTCTGCCCATTGTGCCGTTGCCATCCTCCACGGAGGCACGCCCGCCGTCCGCCCGAACTCGAACGTCATCCTGGCGGTGACCGGCGATGCGCCCGATAACGGACTCCTGCTTGAGACGGCCGCCCGGGAGGCGGCTATGCGCGATGCCCCGTTACGGGTGATCAGATGTTGGCAACCACCTCGCTCGGACCCCCCAACCGCCCAAACAGGCGATCTGGCGATAGCGGCGCAGCTAGATCGTCGCTTGGCGCGATGGCGAGCTCGTTATCCCGATCTTCGTGCGGAGTCCGTTGCCGTGCACGGTCCACTTTCTGGCTATCTGAAGGCGCATGCTGAGCAGCTGCAATTGGTGGTTGTCAGCGCCCGCGGCCCGGGTCACGTGCGCGAGGTCGTCGGGGCGGCCGGCTACGGCGCCCTGGCCACCTCTGACTGCGTGGTTTTAGTTGTCGATCGTCAGCACCTTTGACAGGTATCGCGCATGATGAATGTCAAGACTGAGAGCCCAGCGCCGCATCACCGATCTCACGGAGGGTCCACCATGGTTGTGAGTGTCTTTCTCGTCGATGACCACGAGGTGGTCCGCCGCGGGATCATTGATCTACTAGGCGCCGATCCTGGGCTGGAAGTGGTCGGCGAAGCCGGATCGGTGGCCGAAGCAATGACCCGAATCGCAGCGGTCCGGCCCGACGTCGCAGTTCTCGACGTCCGTCTGCCCGACGGCAGTGGGATCGAATTGTGTCGGGATCTGCTGTCAGACATTCCCGACTTGCGGTGCCTGATGCTGACCTCGTTCACCTCCGACGAGGCGATGCTCGACGCGATACTGGCCGGCGCGAGCGGCTATGTGGTCAAGGACATCAAGGGCATGGAGCTCGCTCAAGCGATCAAAGATGTCGGTGCAGGCAAATCGCTGCTGGATAATCGGGCTGCTGCGGTGTTGATGGCGAAGCTCCGCGGTGCGGCCGAACGCAGCGATCCGCTTGTCGGGTTGACCGATCAGGAACGAACTCTGCTGAGTCTGCTCAGCGAGGGACTGACCAACAAGCAGATCGCCGCTCGCATGTTCCTTGCCGAAAAGACGGTCAAGAATTACGTGTCGCGGCTGCTGGCGAAGCTCGGCATGGAGCGGCGAACGCAAGCTGCGGTGTTCGCATCCAAACTCGAATCCACCGAGCGTGCGAGGCGATGATCCCGCCCACTGCACTGTGATCTCGTGACCGATTCAGCGAAGCGGGCCGGTGCGGTGCCCTCGGTGCGAGATACGTTGTCGCAACTTCGATTACGCGAACTCCTCGCTGAGGTGCAAGACCGGATCG
>NZ_JBYCLD010000508.1:0-16229 GCF_057473725.1 Mycobacterium sp. TH-M11
CCACCGTGCAGATGCACCACCGCCGGCAGCGGGCCCTCGACGTCCGGGCGACTGATGAACAGCGTGACGTCGTTGCCGTCTTCGCCGGTGATGCTCGTCGTGGTGGTCGTGACGCCCTCCGCGTCGGGAACCCCGGGCGCGAAGGCGTCGAGCACGGCGCCGATCCCCGCCTCGCACACGTCGGCATACGCCAGACGTTCCTCGAGCGGCGCATCAATGGTGAGCGGCGCGACGGGCATGTTCGCGTCGATCCCGAGTGCGCCATCGCGTGGACCATTCGCGGGTCTGACCGAGGGTCGGTCCCGAGCGAGCAATCCGGATCTGCCAGACGACCTTCAGCCATGTGGTGACGCTACAGACAGCATCTCCGACACACGCGGGTGCACACTGGGGTGATGAAGGAATCTGAATCGGCGCCCGCACCACGCGGCCCGCTCACCGGACTGTCGGATGTCCGCGCGTTCTTTCACACCAATTCCGTACCGCTGTTCTTCATCTCGCCTACCCCGTTCAATCTGCTCGGTGTCGACCGCTGGATACGAAACTTCTTTTACCTCACCTACTTTGACTCTTTCGAGGGAACGCATTCGCGGGTTTTCGTACCCCGGCGTCGTGACCGGCTCGACTTCGACTCCATGGGCGATGTGTGCAACCACCTGCTGACCGACCCGGAGACAGTCGAGTTCATCGCGAGCCGAGGCCCCGGCGGCAAAGCGTGCTTCGTGATGATGGACGAAGAGACGCAACGGCTCGCGCGGCAGGCGGGTCTGGAGGTCATGCACCCCCCGGTTCAGTTGCGCGAACGCCTGGGCTCCAAGACCGTCATGACCCGCCTGGCCGACGAGGCGGGTGTGCGGAGTGTGCCGCACGTGATGGGGCGGGCCGACTCTTACGACGCGCTGCTCGAGCTGGCGCGCGGCGCCGACTTGGGCGACGACCTGGTCATCTCCATCCCCTTCGGCAACGCGGGCAGCGGGACGTTTTTTGTGCGCGGTCAGTCTGACTGGGACGAGCATGCCGCAGAGTTGAGCGCGCAGGCGGAGTTCAAGGTGATGAAGCGAATCCGCAACGTCGAGGTGTGCATCGAAGGCGCGGTGACCCGCCACGGCACCGCGATCGGCCCCGCCATGACCAGCCTGGTCGGCTATTCGGAGCTGACTCCTACCCGAGGCAGCTGGTGCGGCAACGACATCTGGCGAGAGGTGCTGCCGCCGGACCAAACGCACGCCGCCCGCGAGATGGTGCGAACGCTGGGTGGCGTGCTCAGTCGCGAGGGGTACCGCGGCTACTTCGAAGTGGACCTCTTGCATGACCTGGATTCCGGGGAGCTCTATCTCGGCGAAGTGAATCCGCGGCTGAGCGGTGCGAGCCCGATGACGAACCTGACCACCGAGGCGTACGCCGACATGCCGCTCTTCCTGTTCCACCTGCTCGAGTACATGGATGTGGAATACGAGCTCGATGTCGAGGAGATCAACGCGCGCTGGGAACGCGGATACGGGGAGGACGAGGTCTGGGGCCAGGTGATCATCACCGAGACCGCACCGGATGTGGAGCTGTTCACCGCGACGCCGCGCACCGGTGTGTGGCGGATCGATGACGATGGCCGGGCGTCTTTTGCACGGCCGGCCAACGATTGGGCCACGCTGCTCGACGGCTCGGAGGCCTTCTACATGCGGGTGGCGGCCCCTGGCGACCTACGTTCCGAGGGCGCCCAACTCGGCGTGCTGGTCACCCGCGGACACCTGCAGAGCGCGGACTACCGTCTCACCGAACGCTGTCAGCGCTGGGTCAAGGGCATGAGGGCGAAGTTCGTCTCGACACCCTTGGTACCGGCCTCACCGATCGTCTCGCGGCTCGTCGCACGAGCGTGAGCGGTCGCACCCGCCACGTCCCGGACGGCATCTCGCTGGACAACTGGTTGACGCCGCCGTACTCGCACTGGTCGTTTCAGCATGTCGACGATTTCGTGCCGACCGCGGTGATCCGGCGCGGAACCGGCCCGGTGGCGGAGCTGCCCACGGCCGGGGTTCCGGCCGCTGCGGTGACGGTCACCGCCGCTGACGGGCGTGCGAGCACGGTCGGCGCGGTGATGGCCGCCACCGCCACCGACGGGTGGGCGGTCGCGCACCGGGGGCGGTTGGTCGTCGAGGAGTACTTCGGCGGCATGGGCGTCGACACCCGGCATTTGGTGTTCTCGGTCAGCAAGTCACTCGTGGGCGCGGTGGTCGGCGTGTTGCACGGAGCGGGCGCGATCGCCCTCGACGCCGACGTCACCACCTTCGTTCCCGCATTGACGAATTCCGGCTACGCCGGGGCGACCGTACGGCATCTGCTCGATATGCGGTCGGGTATCTCCTTCTCGGAGAACTACAACGACCCGTCGGCCGAGGTACACCTGCTCGATCAGGCCATGGGCTGGGCACCGAGGACAAGCCCGTCGGCGCCCGCCACGGTGCGTGAGTTCCTGCTCACGCTGCGCAGAAAGTCGTCCCACGGCGGGCCCTTCGAATACCGGTCCTGTGAGACCGATGTGCTCGGGTGGATCTGCGAAGTCGTGGCCGGCCAGCGGATGCCGGAGCTGATGGCCGACTGCCTGTGGAGCCGAATCGGCGCCCGCCACGACGCCACCATCGGCGTCGACCCAGTGGGCACCGGGTTCTTCGACGGCGGCATCAGCGCCTCGTTGATCGACCTGATCCGCTTCGGTTCGCTGTTCCTGCAGGACGGCGCCTCGTTGACGGGCGATCAGGTGGTGCCCGCGGCCTGGATCGCCGACACGCTCTCCGGCGGCCCCGATTCGCGCCGGGCTTTCGCCGCAAACCCCGACGACACCGATTTGCCGGGCGGGATGTACCGCAACCAGATGTGGGTTCCACACGCGGGCAGCAATGTCGTGTTGTGCCTGGGCATGTGCGGTCAGATGGTGTACGTCAACCGCGCCGCGGAGATGGTCGCCGCCAAGGTATCTGCCCAGCCCCACTCCCACGAGCCGCACATGCTGGACACGCTGCGCGCCTTCGACGCCGTGGCCCTTTACCTGGCTGAGTCCAAATAAAGCCCACGGCAAGCGATTCCAGACTGGTAACTTCGTCCGCTATGGGTGCTTTGGATGGACGCGTTGCCTTGATCACCGGCGGAGCTCGCGGGCAGGGCCGCGCGCACGCGTTGGCGTTGGCCGCCGAGGGAGCCGACATCGTCGTCGCCGACGCGCCGAACCCGATGGTCGACCTGACCTACCCGCTCGGTACCGAGGACGACCTGCGTGAAACCGCGAAACTGGTCGACGAATTGGGCCGGCGCTGCGTGCCACTGACACTCGACGTTCGCGACGGTGCTGCGGTCGACGCCGCGGTCACGCAAACCGTCGCCGACCTGGGCAGCCTCGACATCGTGGTGGCCAACGCCGGCATCGTCAGCACCGGGCCGCTCGACGAGGTCAGCGACGTGGTCTGGCAGCAACTGATCGACACCAACCTGACCGGCGCGTTCCACACTCTGCGCGCGGCCATCCCGGTGATGCGACAGCAGCGATTCGGCCGCATCGTCGTCACCTCGTCGATGGGCGGCCGGATGGGGATTCCCGACCTCGCCGCCTACAACGCGACCAAGTGGGGCGTCATCGGACTCGCTAAATCCGCCGCGCTCGAGGTCGCCAAGGAGGGCGTGACGATCAACGTGGTGTGCCCGACCACCACGCAGACCCCGATGGTCCAGCCCACCGGCGGCGACGACATCCCCGACGATCTGGTGCGCCGGATGATGAAGGCCAACCCGATCCCCCAACCGTGGCTGCAGCCCGAAGACGTCAGCCGCGGAGTGCTCTACCTGGTCACCGACCCCGGCGTCATCACCGGCAGCGTGCTCGAGATCGGATTGGGCGGCAGCGCCCGCATCCACTGACCGGAAAATACTGACGCAAGGAGGCGCCGCGTGTGCGATCGGTTCATCCTGCCGACTGCGGTTTTACGTCGACTCGCCGACGACGAATCG
The DNA here is from genome assembly GCF_057473725.1 of Mycobacterium sp. TH-M11. NCBI lineage: Bacteria > Bacillati > Actinomycetota > Actinomycetes > Mycobacteriales > Mycobacteriaceae > Mycobacterium > Mycobacterium sp. TH-M11. The sequence goes on from NZ_JBYCLD010000508.1 coordinate 3,994, forward strand.
ATCCCGGCAGAGTCGCGCGAGGCGATACGCAACAGCGTTGCCGTCGAAAGCACATGGCGTGAGCTGCGCATCGCACACACCAATGCGACCCAATCCAGCCTGTTGGCCACGCAATTCACCGGCCGGCCGCTTGCCGGGGTGCTGGCGACTGTTCCCGCGGTAACGGTCTACGACTGCAAGAACACTGGATCGCTGCCGGGCGCACCGGTTTCCGATCCTGGCGAAAGCACGGACAGCACGGCCAAGCGCGCCTTCGATACGACCCGCGCCGTCGTCGACTACTACCGAGAGTGCTTTGGCCGCAACTCCGTTGACGGCAAGGGCATGACACTGATGTCGTCGATCCATTACGGGGTGCGCTACGACAACGCCTTCTGGAATGGCGCCCAGATGACCTACGGCGACGGCGACGGCCGCGTCTTCACTGACTTCACGAAATCAGACGACGTCATCGGCCATGAATTGACACACGGAGTAACACAATTCACTGCTGGGCTGGATTACTCCGATGAACCCGGCGCGCTCAACGAGAGCATTTCGGATGCGTTCGGCGCAATGTTTCACCAATGGCGCAACAAGCAGACCGTCTCCGACGCCGACTGGCTCGTCGGCCCGGGAGTGCTCGGCCCGGCGGCAATCGCCAAGGGCTACAACTGCCTTCGCAACATGGCCGACCCCGGCTCCCGACAGTGCCTGTCTCGGCAACCGTCGCATTATGCCGACTACGTTCCCGGCGGCGACCCGCACCAGAACAGCGGTATTCCCAACCACGCCTTCTTTCTGGCGGCCAGCAACATCGGCGGACGATCCTGGGAGAAGGCCGGCAGGGTCTGGTACGCCGCCCTGACGGATCGCGATGCCGGCCCGTCGATGGATTTCCGCAAGTTCGCCGCCCTCACGCGCTCCGCCGCCCGGTCACTGTTTCCCGCCGACCGCGAGGTCTATCGTGGGGTGGACGACGCATGGCAGCGCGTCGGCCTTTCACAGACCAGCATCTCCGTCTGAGTCGACAACGATCGGGGCGCGGCAATGCAGTACATCATCGAGCGACGTGGTGGCCTGGCCGGAGTCAAGGCCAGTTGCACCCTCGAGGGCGATGCACTGGATCCCGAAGACCGTCACACACTCGAGCAACTCCTCGACAGCGAAGACCCGTTGGACTCCGACCCTGGTGCCGACCGCTACACCTATCTGGTGACCCGGCAGTCACCCTCGGGAGCCAGGACACGCGAGATTCCGGAGAGCGTGCTACCCGACACCGTGGCAAGCGCCGTCGTAGCGGACCTCTGACCGGTCACCGCTACGCCGCGGACCTCTCCAGGATGTGCACGCCGCACGCCGAGCCGAGGCCGATCACGTGCGCCAGCCCGACCTTGGCATTCTCGATCTGCCTGGCGCCCGCTTCGCCGCGCAGATGGTGGCAGACCTCCCAGATGTTGGCGATACCCGTGGCGGCGATGGGATGCCCCTTGGACTGCAGCCCACCGGACACATTCACCGGCGTCGAGCCATCGCGCCACGTCGCGCCGGAATTGAAAAAGTCCGCGGCGCCGCCTTCTTCACACAGCATCAGGTTGTCGTAGTGCACCAGTTCCGCGGTGGCGAAGCAGTCGTGCAACTCGACCAGGTCGAGGTCGCTCGGCCCGATGCCGGCCTGCTCGTAGGCGCTCGCGGCGGCATTGCGGGTCAGCGTGTTGACGTTCGGCAGCACCTGACAGCCGTCCTCGAACGGATCGGTGGTCAGGATCGACGCCGACACCTTCACCGCACGTTTGCGTTGCTGCAGCGACAGCGACCGCAACGTCGCGCCGTCGCACACCACAGCGGCCGCCGCGCCGTCGCAGTTGGCCGAACACATCGGCCGCGTGTTCGGGTAGGCGATCATGACGTCATTCATGATCTGTTCGAGGGTGAATTTCTTCTGATAGGCGGCCAGTGGATTCAGGGTCGAGTGGGCGTGGTTCTTCTCGCTGATCTTGGCGAACAATTCGAAGCTGGTGCCGCCGTACTTGTGGCCGTACTCGGTGCCGATCTGAGCAAACACACCCGGCATCGACTCGGTGCCGATCCGCCCGTCCACCGGAGCGACCGCGCCGTAGCGACCTTTGGGCTCCCAGATATCGGCGTCTTTCTTCTTCGTCCCGGCACCGCCGAGCAGTCCGGCGCCGGACAGCTTCTCCACCCCAAAGGCCAGACCGTACTTCACCTCGCCCGCTTTGACCGCCATGATCGCGGTCCGCAGCGCGGTGGCACCGGTGGCGCAGGCGTTGGCCACGTTGTACACCGGGACGCCGGTCTGGCCGATCTGCTTTTGCAGTTGCTGCCCGATCCCGGCGTTGGCCGCCATCAGGTTGCCGGCGGCGATCACGCCGATGTCGGCCATCGTCACCCCGCCGTCGGCGAGCGCACCGGTGACGGCCTCGGCCGCGAGGTCGACGGTGTCTTTGTCGGCGTGCTTGCCGAATTTGGTCATCCGGATGCCGAGAATCCAAATGTCGTTGCTGGCACTCATGGGGCTGCTCCTCGTTGTCTGTCGCGTCAGTTCACGGGCTCGAAACCGAACCCGACCGCCTCGGTGCCTGCGGAGTCGGTGCCGATCGGGAATGTCGCCAGCCGCACTTTCATACCGTCGCGGATGTGCTCGGGGTCGGGCTCGACGTTGATTAGATTGGCGCGCACCGCAGTGCCGTCGCAGTCCACCACGGAGGCGACGAATGGGGTGGGAATACCAGGTGCGGCAAAAGTGACGATGGTGAACGCCCGCACGGTGCCCTCGGTAGCCACCGCAACCGTGCGGAATTCCGAAGCGAAACAACTGGCGCAGGCGTTGCGTCGGTCGAAGAATCTGGCACCGCAGTTGGTGCACTCGTGGGCGACGAGGTGCGGGTCGCCGTCGGCGAGCACCAAGTAGTCGACTATTGGGATCTTGCCCGTCATAACACCTCCGTTGTCTGTATTGTCGACCGTAGCCAGTTCGGTTCAGTCACAGACGCCGAAATCACGATCACATCCCCCGAAAACGAGACTTCCGCCGCAACAAGCGATGTGGTTAAACTCCTCGCTGACGTTAGTCAAGAAGTCGCGAGAATTTTTAGGTTTATCTGGTTATGCGCGATGGGGCTCAGGCAAAGGTTGCAGCCGGCCACGAATCGCTTTGGACGTATGTCACCTGTCCGACGCTGGTGGTCGACCAGACCGGAGCCATCACTGCGCTGAGTGCATCGGCGCGAGAACTTTTCCCCTCGGCCGCGCTCGGCAGTCCTTTGGAATCCACCCTTGACTGGCTGTCACCGGTCCACCTGCGCCTTGTCGCGCTGTCGCCGGTACCGGACAGTCGAGAGTCGTTCAACGCCGGCGGCGCAGTGGGCAGACGCAAATTCGAAGCCCACCACGCAACGTTGCCCAGCGGCGAAGTGGCGTGGTCGCTGGTCGAAGACACCGGACAGGTACTGCGCGAGGCACAGCATGCGCTGACCCGTGAACATCAACGCACTGAGTTTCTCCTCGAAGCCTCTGCGGTATTGATGGCGTCGCTCAACATCGACCGCTGCCGGGAAGCCACGGCGTTGTTCGCGGCCCGAGATCTGGCCGACGCCGCCGTAGTCGTCGCACCCGCCGGCCGCGGTCGACGGATACCGATTTTCTACTGCGATCACACCGGCACCGTGGAGCAGCGCAGCGTCGAGGCGGACCCCGCGTCGGTGACAGGCCTCAGTGAGGCACTTCGCGGGTTCCCTCCGGTGCCCTCACGCTGGATCGACGCCGCGACGCTGCCCGATTGGCTCATTCCGGCCGGCTTACCGCAGCCGGTGCGTTCGGTGATGATCACCCCTTTACCCGGCCACGGCGTGTCGGCGGGTGCGCTGATGTTGCTGCGTCATTCCGAGGAAGGCGAGTTCAACGACGGCGAAGAGACGCTGGCGCGGCTGTTCGCGGCCCGGGCCGGAGCGGCATTGTCGGCTGCGCGACTCTACGCCGAACAGGCCGCGATCACCCGCACGCTGATGCGTGACCTGTTGCCGCCGGAGTTACACCCGGTGCACGGTATCGAATTCGCGGGTGCATACCGGGCCTCGGAAGACTACGAGGTCGTCGGCGGAGACTTCTACGACGTCCACCCCGCGGCCGCCCCGGACGGTGAGACCCTGGTGGTGCTCGGTGACGTGTGCGGCAAGGGCCTCGAAGCCGCCATGCTCACCGGCAAGATCCGCAACACGCTGCAGGCGTTGACGCCGCTGGCCGCCGATCACCAGGCCGTTCTCGAGTTGCTCAACGGCGCAATGCTTTCCACCGAGCATGCCCGGTTTGCCACCCTGGTGCTGGCTTCGGTCGCCAACCGGGAGGGCTCGGTGGTCGTGCGGCTGACCAGCGCCGGCCACCTGCCCCCGCTGATCGTTCGTGACGGCGGGCGGGTAGAGCAGGCCGACACCTGCGGCACGCTGATCGGCGCGTTGCCCGAGATCGAGGCGCAGTCATTCGAGACGACGCTGGCGCCCGGCGAAACCTGCGTGCTCTACACCGACGGGGTCACCGAGGCACGCGGAGGCCCCCTCGGCGACTACATGTTCGGTGAAGAACGACTGGCGTCCGCGCTCTCCGAGTGCGCCGGCATGCCGGCCACCGCGGTGGTCGAACGTGTCATGATGCTGGCCACCCAGTGGGTCGGCCACCGGGTTCACGACGACATCGCCGTCGTGGCCATCACCGCCCCACGCCGAACGCACCTGAGCGCTGTCGACGGCCACACCAAGGGAAGGTTCACGGCTTGAGCGCTCCTGACGTCGATACCGCCGACTCGGCGGCTATCGGCGCCGCCGACTGGGCGCTGGTCCGCGACAAGCTTTGGGCAGCTGTCCTGGATTGCGACGAATATGCCTCGGTGGCAACTATTTTCGCCGCAGTGGACGCGGGTATGCAGCCTGAGGACATCTTGCTCGACGTCATCGCGTGGGTGCAGCGCAGGATCGGCGCCGAATGGGCCGCCAACCGCATCAACGTTGCCCAGGAGCACGCGGCCACCGCGATCAACGATCGGGTGATCGCGGCGCTCGCCCGGCACCCTGCCAGCCGGTCGACCGGGCAGGCCGGCCGGGTCACGGTGGCATGCGTCGACGGCGAGTGGCACGCCTTGCCGGCCCGGTTGCTGGCCGAGACGCTGCGGCTGCGCGGGTGGCATGTCGACTTCCTCGGCGCGCAGGTACCCACTCCGCATTTGATCGCACACCTGCACCAGAGCGGGCCGGATGCCGTCGCGCTCTCCTGCTCCATTCCCACCGGACTGCCGACGGCGCACGCGGCGATCACCGCGTGTCAGGCCGCGGGTGTCGCGGTGCTGGCCGGCGGTGCCGCGTTCGGAGCGGACGGCCGCTATGCCGGCCAACTCGGCGCCGACGCGTGGGCCCCCGACGCGCGCACCGCCGCCAAACTTCTGGACGAGGGATTTCTCTGCACGCGCCTCGCAAGCAACAGGCAACCGGTCGACGACCTGCCACACCTGATCGACCAGGAATACACCACGGTCTGTCAGACTTCGCGGCAGCTGGTGCAGGAGACCAGTACCGTATTGGCGGACCGCATCGCGGCGATGCGTGACTACACCCCGGCGCAGCGGCAGCGCACTGCCGAGGACATCGCCTACGTCGTCGACTTTCTGGTTGCCGGTCTCTACGTCGACGATGACGAGCTGTTCAGTGGCTTCATCACCTGGACCGCCGATATCCTCGCCGCCAGGGGTGTGCCGGCCGCACCATTGTTTTCCGCCCTCGAGCTCTTGGGTACACAATTGCATGAGTTTCCGCGGAGCCGACGACTGTTGAGCGCCGCTCTCACCGCCCTCGCCGACAAGAAGGGTTCGGCGACCGACCCCCACCTACATCCATGACCTATCACTTGACGATCACCACCGCCTCGCGATCGGCCTGCGTACGAATCACTGGCGACGTCGACTACGAGACCGCCGACGACTTGGTCGAGGCCGCATCGCAGCTGCTCGCCCAGCAGAATGCGCTGCGCGACTTACATCTCGACTTCAGCCAGACGGCATTCCTGGACTCCGCGGCGCTATCGGGGCTACTTCTCTTGCACCGGCGCGCCTCGCAAGCCGGCGTCAGGATGCATCTCGACCACCGCCCCGCGTTCCTCGATCGCGTGCTCCAGGTCACCGGGTTGTTCGGTCACTTCGTTCCAGAGGAAGCCGCCACCGGCTCTGTTGACTCAAACCTGGTAGGCCAGGCCAGCGCTGGCGAGCCCGGCGCTCACTGAGCGAGCGGCGTAGCCGAAAAGTGACCGATCCTTTATCGAATTGCTAACGCGCCCTTACGGGTCCAATATTCCGGACATGCCTAGGATCGCTAATACAACTTGCCTACTAAAGGATTTGGTGGATGCACGCGGGTCTCAGGTCTGTTCTGTTGGCGGCTGGCACCGCCGCGTCGGTCGTTGCAGGGCCCTCGGGTATCAGCCTGGCCGCATCGGATCAGTCGTTTCGATACCCGATCGCCGCTATCAGCCCGACCCCAAGCGAGGTTGCGGGAGTCGCCCACCCCGTCGTCATGACATTTCGCGCACCGGTTGTCGACCGCAACGCCGCGGAGCGCATCCTTCACGTCACCTCATCGCCGCCCATGACAGGCAAATACGAGTGGCTCAACAATGAAGTCGCACAGTGGGTTCCAGACCACTTCTGGCCAGCTCACAGCACGATTGCCCTGTCGGTAGGCGGCGCCTCGGCGGAAATAAAGACTGGGCCCGCAGTGCTCGGCGTCGCCAACATCTCCGACCACACGTTCACGGTCAGCGTCGACGGGGTTCCGAGCGGACCATCGCAACAGCTGCCGACGCCGCACCATCAGCCCCACTATGGCGAACCAGGCGTCATGCCGGCCTCGATGGGCCGGCCCCATTTCCCGACGCCCGTCGGCCTGTACACGGTCTTGTCGAAAGACCGCACAGTGATTATGGATTCGAGCAGCGTCGGTGTTCCGCTCACCGACCCCGAGGGTTACAAGACGCCAGTGGAGTACGCCACCCGGATCAGCAGTCGCGGGCTGTTCGTCCACGCGGCTCCGTGGGCCGTTCAATCCCTGGGCCGCGAAAATGTGAGCCACGGCTGTATCAGCCTCAGCCTGGCCGACGCCGAGTGGTACTTCAACAACGCCAACATCGGCGACCCAGTGGTAGTCAAAGAATAAGATTTGCAAGGCGTTTCATTCACGATGCCTTTCATCGACCGCACGAAAATGCCCCCCGGTACTCGGGGGGCATTTTGCTAGCGCCTCACTCGGGCCCGGGCGGCAGCGGCTGACCGGGCATCGGCCCAGTCGTCGGGGCCGGACCCGTTGGCGCACCCTTAACACCTGCGACACCGGCCATGTCCGCGATCGGTGCACCTGGCAGGCCACCGAGCGCAATCAGTGGCGCACCGGCCGGAACGGCAACGGGCAGTGGCGCTCCGGCTCCCGCAGGTAGAGGCACGCCCGCCGGCAGCGGCAGGCCGGCCGGAATTGGCGCCCCACCGAGGACGGGAGCACCAACGGGGAGCGGCGCACCCACGGGCGCGCCGGCCATGTCGGTGATGGCGGCGCCCGCGGGCGCGCACGCCGGGCCCGCTCCCACGCCCGCGGCTCCCGCGCCGGCGGCGCCGACGGCCGCCGGCGCGCCGACTTCACCGGCGGTACCGTACATGCAGGCGCCGCCGCCCGCCTTTAACGGGGAGGCTCCCACAACGGGGCTCAATGCTATCGCGGCACCGCATAACCCAGCGCCAGCAACAACTTTCATGCTGAACCGGTCGAAGGCTGTCATCGACGTCAACTCTCTCTTTCACGCTTGGGCATCGCCTGCAAATCAACACCGGTGCAGCCGCACCGCAACCGCGTTTCTTGCGGCCATCTCATTTCTAATCGACCCGTGTGGAACACGCACCACGCCGCTCCGGACCGTTTCCAAATAGAGACGTTCACTCCGGTTTATTGGACCGACGACGGGGCGACGTGGACCAATTGTATCCGCCAGCCCAAACCTGAACCAGGCCTTGATGTTTGAAGTGTTACATCACAAAACGGTATCGAAGGCCCTGCGCGCCTGAGGCTTTGACTGCAACCTCAGCGAACGTAGACTTCACGGCCGGTGGGATATCCCCCACCGTGCGTGGTGATATGCACATGGTCGTAGTGGCCGTAGCCCGATCCTGACGGCCCGCTGGGCGTGTAGTACGTCCCACGCCAAATGCAATCCTGCAACGAAAACTTGTCTGCGTTTTTGAGGGCGAACGAAACGATCTGATTGCCGAGCGCGATGCCGGCCGCGCTGGACGGGTTGGGGATCATCACGTCGATCGCCAGTCCCCGCGGGTGCCACGGAAGCGCGTCCGGTCGGACGCCGCCGATGCTCTTGATCTCCGGGAAGACGGCGCTGATAGTGCGGGCCGCCAGGATCGTCTTGACCTGAAGGCCACGTTCCGGGGCGGCATCGGCAATCAGCACCTGGGGGGCGTTCTTGGAGGCGACATGCCAGCGCGACGCACGGGATGCGGACGCCATTTCGGCAGCAGAACCCTCGGCCTGCACATCGGATGCAGACCATGACGACGTCATCGGCACGCCGGCGGTCATCTGCAGCCGGCAACATGGCGTCGCGTCATCAGCCAACCAGGCGGCCTTGCCGTGCCGGCCCTCGATATGGGCGCTCCCCCCGAGGGCAAATACGCCAGCGACCAGAGCGGCAACCGCAGTCATCACTCCCGGCGATTTCCGCCGATCGCTGGCTAACTCGTGACGAGGCACGGCAGCAGCTTACGAGGAAATTGCGAATTAGTCACGATCAGATAACGGCGCCGCAGGTAAAGCGTCTGCTTCAGCGCAACCAGCTGCTCGCTTTCGGCTCGAGCACAAGTCGGCGACCGAGGCGTTCACCGGCCGATGTCGCGTTCAGCATCGATGCGAACCAGTGGTCGCGCCCGGAGGTTCCTCGGGGGTCATGCTGGGCGGGGTCGAGTTCGGGCCCTGGTGTGCGGTTGTCCAGCCTGTTCAGCCGGTCATCGAGGTCGGTGGGGCCGAATTTTTCATGTGAATGGGCCGTGCCGTCTGGTTGTGGCGGGCCTCGACGGCGCTGAGGCGGTTGATGATGGCGCCAAGGCCGGTGAGGTCGTGGGGCGATGGAGAGGTAGATCTCGATCTGGTTGTGCCAGGACGCGTACACCGGGGTGCGCGCCATGGTCGCCGTTGCGCACCGATCTCGACGCGGGGAAGGCAACTTCCGGCCCCCGACGAACTTACGAGCCAGGCCCCTGGGCTGGCCGGTGTCCATCGTCTGACACCTGCGACTCGCGGTTCCCGCGTACGAGCAGGCCGCTACAGGCGACTGGCGGCAAAATCCGCTGCCTGCTGGGTCATCCCGTTCGCCGGGTAGGAGGCGTGCGCGAAATTCGGCAGCCCGCCCGGGTCGCCGTTGCAGATGGTGTCGCCGTCGGCGCACAGTTCGTCGGTCTTGGACGCATACAGCGGGCCGATCGTGATCACCGGCGCGCCGAAGTTCTGCAGCCACTGTGGCGACGGATCCCCGAAGAGCGTCACCGCAGCCACGTGGTTGGCGATCTCCGGCGGCATCGGCTTGGGCATGGACGACAAGTACTCCGAAGGCACCCCCGCCGGTACCGACGCCGAGGTGACGGCGGCGGCCACGGCCGCGCCCTGGGAATAGCCGCCCAGCACAATCCTGGTCTTGGGGCAGTTCGCGGCGGTCGCCTCGATGTGACTGCTGGCGTCCTTGACTCCACCGAGGAAGCTCTGGGCGAACTCGATGCGGTCGGAGAAGTTGCTGCTCGCCTCGTAGTTCACCGGATACACCTCCAGCGACTTGGGGCTGATCGCCGTCCGCAATTCCGCGATGAACGGCTCCCCGATCCCCCCGACCCCGGCCGGCTCACCGGTTCCGCGGGCGAACACCGCCTCGACGTCCGGACAAGGCTGCGCGGTGACGACCGGCGTCGGCGCACTCAACAACGCGCCGACGCTCAGCAGCGCTGCGAAAAGGACGTGACCGATGCGAGGTAGGGGCATGGCCCCATTGTTGCGTAAAGAACGCGAACGTGCGCAATGACGTGGACCCAGTGTTCGAGTGCGACTCGCTACGCCGTCTCGCCCGAGTCGTCGAGCGCACTCACCGCGATGCCGTAGGGCAGGAAGCGAACCCTGCGGGTGGCGTCGGTGTTGTTCTGGTTCGCCCGCAGAGCGTCGAGCTCGGTGGCGTACACCTCCTCGACCCGGGCGCCGCCGTCGGCGCTTACCGTGTAGATCGCCCAGACACCGTCACCGGCTTCGCCGGTGGTTTCCGGCCTGGTCCGGGTGCGCCGTGCGAGATCTTCGAAGACCGATGACCACCCGGACCGGTCACTGGGCGCGGTGAAAAATCGGCCGACTCCCTCGAACGCTTCGCGGATACCCTCGGTCGCGTCGCGCAAAATGTGTTCGAAGTCTTCCGGCTCGAATCCGAACCGACCGTTATCATCCATTGCGGCCTCCTGGCTGCTCACCCCGATCACCCCAGTGTGCGCATTGCGCGCGGCGCGCGCCACGTTCAGTAGCCGTAGCCCGGACCCGCGTAGGGATTCTGTTGGTACGGATTCTGTTGATACGGATTCTGTTGGTACGGATTCTGCTGGTAGGGGTTCTGCTGCTGATAGGGGTTCTGCGGCTGCTGGTTCGCGCCGCCTGGGCTCTGGGGAACCTGCACCGGAATCGGCACCGGCACGAACGGCAGGTTCAGATACGTCGTCGTCATCACCGGCCCCGTCGAGGTGCTCGGCGGCGGGGGTGGCGGCGGTGTGGTACTCGGTGTGGTGCTCGTCGCCTGCGGTGTGGTGGTCGTCGGTCGCGGCACGGTGGTGGTGGCCTGCGCCGTGGTGCGCGGCGGAGGTGGCGGCTCGTAGGTCTCGACCGGCGCCGGAGCCGGGGCCGGTGGCGGGGGCGCCTCGGTGCTCGGTGGCGGTGGCGCCGGGCTCGGCGACGGCTCCGCGCTGGCCGGTGGTGGCACCGGGCTCGGCGACGGCACCTGCGAGCTCAGCGGTGGCGGGGGCGGCGCCGTAGTGCTGCTGCTGGGCACCGTCGGCGCTCGATCGCTACTGGTCAGCGAGAAGGCAATCCCACCGATGGAGACCATCGACACCAGCGCGGCCAGACCCAGGAACAGTTGCAGCAGCCGTGTTCTGCGCGGCCGCACCGGGTCGATCTGCTCGACCTTCGGCAATTGCATCAGCTGCGACGGCGTCGCACGGTTGTCGCTGATGTCGTAGGGTTCACCGCTGTAGACGACCGGCTCGTCGTCGAAATCATCGGCCTGCGACCAGGCCAGCTCCGTCAGCCGTTCCGACGGGTCGTCGAAAAGCGCTCCGGCAGTCGGAATGTCGAAGGTGCCGGTCGACGCGCTGAACGCGCCCGTTGGAGTGCCGAGTGGGTCGGTGGGCGCGACGGATCGCCCAGTGGTGGCCAAACCGCTGTTCGAGGTCGCGGAGCCGCCGGTGGACACGCCCACCAACGCCCCGATGGTCGTCTCGACGCGTTCCCGGTCCTGCTGCGCGATGGGCTGGCGGGCCGAGAGTCGTGCCGCCCCGACGGCCGCCGCGAGTTCGGGTTGTACGGCGGTGACCACCGACGCCTTGGTGTGCGCTGAAAGACGCTCGGCAACAACGGGAATTCTGGCCATACCGCCAGCCAACGCCACAGCCGCCAGGTCCGTGATCCCAATCCTGTTGCTGCGCAACATCTCATCGAATGCCACCAACAAGCCGTCAAGTCGCTCTTCGATCAGGCTGTCGAGTTCAGCTCGGCTGATCTCCAGGCGCATACGCTGGCCGGGCAGGTCGAGGCCCAGTTCGGTGGTCTTCTGGCTGGACAATCTCTCCTTGGCCAGCTGGCATTCGTGGCGCAGGCCGGCGAATTGCCCGACGACCGCGGTGCCGGCGGAATCGGCGGCGTTGCCGTGGCCGACGTTGCCGAGCGCGTGCACCATCAGCGCCTGGTCCACGAGGTCTCCGGAGAAGTCCTCGTAGCGAAGCGTGTCGGCAATCGGAGTGAAATCCGATGCGGCGTCGGCAATGGTGATGCTGGTGCCGCCTCCGCCGACGTCGAACAGCGCGACGACCCCCTTGGCGGGCAGTCGGGAATCGGAGTTCAGCGCGGTCAGCGCTGCAACGCAATCCGGCACCAACCGCGGTGCGACACCACCATGGACGAAATCGG